>JASMSZ010000070.1:0-38214 GCA_041694515.1 Halanaerobium sp. | reverse complement strand
GAGCAGAATTACATGTAAATATGAATTTCCGGTGGTAATAGCGGAGGGGCAACACTTGTTCCCATCTCGAACACAAAAGTTAAGTCCTCCAGCGCCTATGGTACTGCATTGGTAACGATGTGGGAGAGTAGGTCGCTGCCGGTCCTTTTTTTTATTTAAAATAGACAGAAAATATTGAATTAAGTTATTTTTTTATTTTGTAAAATGTTTGACAATTATAAAATTTAATGCTATACTTTATCTACAGTCAAATAAAAAGTATAAGGTTGAGCTGAAGAGAAAACCTTATTGAGATTTAGAGGGGGTATTATACCCAATTTTATCTAAATTTCAATAAGGTTTTTTGTATTTTAAAATGCTTTTTTTAATTTGCAGATTTTTATATATAAAGGAGTTGGGTTGCTATTGACAGCAGTCGATTAGTAAAATAAATTTTGAGGGTAAAATTAAATGAAAAAAAGTTATTTGGGGAATGTTTGGTCGAAATAATTGGGACTGCAATTTTATTATTTTTTGGAACAAGTGTAGTGGCAAATATTATGATAGTCAATGTTAATCTTGATTGGTGGGGGCTTGGAGTAACAATGGCCATATATATTACTGGCGGAGTCAGTGGGGCCCACATTAACCCTGCTGTTACAGTTGGATCAGCTTCAGTTGGAGATTTCCCCTGGAAAAAGGTTTTTCCATATATTATTTCTCAAATACTAGGCGCTTTTATTTATAGGAGCAGGAATAATATTTTTTATTAATTCAGATCAATTTATGGAAAAGACTGCTGCTAATATGACAGTTTTCCATACAATTGCTATGGAGAACATTACAAATCCAAAAGCTATGTTAATTGAATTGATATTAACTGCTTTATTATTAATGGGAGTTATGGCAATGACTGAACCACTAAATACTTCTTTTCCAAAAGGATTAGGAGCTGCTATATCAGTAGGGTTGCTTGTTGCTGGGATTGGTTCAGCTGCAGGTAATTTAACAGGTTTTGCAATTAATCCTGCTCGCGATTTTGGGCCAAAATTATTTACTGCTTTAGCCGGCTGGGGTAAAGCACCTTTTACTGCTCATAATTATTATTTCTGGGTTCCAATTGTTGGGCCACTTCTTGGAGGAGTAATTGGAGCATTTGTTTATAAGAAGTTTATTAGAGCCTATTTACCTGATGTCTTAAAAGAAGGAAAAGTTAAGGAAGATATGTTAACAGGAGATTTTTTGGATATCCTAAATGAAAAAGAGATAAAATAACTTGCAGAAATGGTACAAAATGAATATAATAAAGGATAAATTTAAAGCAGCAAGAATTTAACTTTAAGGGAGTTAAAATTTTGTTTATTTTTTAAAATTGAGTCAAATATTAATAATGGGGGAATAAAGAAATGAAAAATTATATTTTAGCAATTGATCAGGGTACCACTAGTTCGAGAGCAATAGTTTTTGATCATGACGGAGCAATAGTCAGTTCTTCACAAAGAGAATTTACCCAGCACTTCCCTAAACCGGGCTGGGTTGAGCACGATCCGGATGAAATTTGGGGTACTACACTTGCAGTAATGGCTGATGCAATGGGCAGAAAAAATATTAATCCTCCTCAAATTGCAGCAATTGGAATTACCAATCAGCGAGAAACAACAGTTGTCTGGGATGCAGAAACAGGAGAACCGATACATAATGCTATTGTCTGGCAGGACAGAAGAACCGCTTCTATCTGTGATGACTTAAAAGATCAGGGATTGGAAGAAAAAATTAAGAATAAAACCGGCCTGGTTGTCGATGCTTATTTTTCTGGTACAAAAATCAAGTGGCTGCTGGACAATGTAGATGGTGCTAGAGCCAGAGCCGAGAAAGGTGAATTACGCTTTGGAACAATTGACAGCTGGTTAATCTGGAAATTAACAGGGGGTAAAACACATGTAACTGATTACACGAATGCTTCCAGAACTATGGTTTATAACATATTTGATTTAGAGTGGGATCAGGAAATGCTGGATATTTTAGAAATACCAGAATCAATGCTGCCTGAAGTTAAGCAGTCCAGTGAAGTTTATGCGGAAACAGTTGATTATCATTTCTTTGGTCAGAATGTTCCCATTGCCGGGATTGCTGGTGATCAGCAGGCGGCAACCTTTGGACAGGTCTGCTACGAAAAAGGAATGGCTAAAAACACATATGGAACTGGCTGCTTTATGCTGATGAATACAGGAGAAAAAGCGGTTAAATCAGAAAATGGACTTTTAACAACAATAGCATATGGTGTAGATGGTAAAGTTAATTACGCTTTAGAAGGATCAATTTTTATTGCTGGAGCTGCAATTCAGTGGCTGCGGGATGAAATGGAACTGATTGATTCGGCTCCAGAATCTGAAGAACACGCAAGAAAAGTAGAAGATACAGGCGGTGTTTATGTGGTTCCGGCATTTGCAGGCCTTGGCGCTCCTTACTGGGACATGTATGCTAGAGGCACAATTGTTGGCCTGACAAGAGGTACTTCTAAAGAACATATAATAAGAGCTACTTTAGAGTCTATTGCCTATCAGAGTCGGGATGTTCTGGAAGCAATGGAAGCTGATTCTGGGATTGAGCTGAAGAAAATGAGAGTAGACGGTGGAGCAGCAGTGAATGATTTTCTGATGCAGTTTCAGGCAGATATCCTGGGTTCAGAAGTAGAAAGACCTGAAATTAATGAAACTACAGCTCTTGGAGCAGCTTATTTGGCTGGTTTAGCTGTAGGGTTCTGGGAAAATAAAGAAGAACTTATAAAAAAGTGGAAACAGGATAAAGACTTTAAATCAGAAATGTCAGCTGACAGGAGAAAGAAATTATATGACGGCTGGAAAAAAGCAGTTGGGCGTTCTAAAGACTGGGCAGAAGAGTAAATACAGTTCTTAAGAAAGAATTATTTAGCAGTCGGATTTGTAAATCAGGCTGCTAAAATTATAAAAAATTATAATTTTTTAGGGGGTAAATTCAGTGAGTAAAAAATATGATGTAATTATTATTGGAGCTGGAATATCTGGCTGTGCAGCTGCCTGGAAGTTAGCCAGATATAATTTAGATATTTTACTTTTAGAAAAAGAAGCTGATGTAGCAGCAGGAACTACAAAGGCGAACACTGCTATAATGCATGCAGGTTATAATGCAGATCCAAATAAGCTTAAGGGTCGTTTGAATGTAAAAGGTAATGAGGAGATTAGAGAGGTTTCTAAAAAATTAAACATACCTTATAAAGAAATCGGATCACTTGTTGTGGGGCTTGAGGGTGATGATTTAAGTGTAATTGATGAACTTTATCAAAAAGGGCTTAAAAATAATGTAAAAAATATGGAAATTGTTGATCGTGATTGGTTATTTGAACATGAACCAAATATTTCTAGAGATGCAGTTAAAGCACTCTGGGCTCCAACTGCTGGTGTTATTACACCCTGGGAAGCTGCTCTGGCAATGGCGCAGAATGCTGTAGCTAATGGCGCTGAAGTAAAGTTAGAAACAGCAGTTGAAGACGTTTTAACCGAGGATGGACAAGTTGTTGGTGTTAAAACAAATCGGGGAAATTTTGCTGCAGATTATGTGGTTAATGCAGCAGGTTTATATGCAGATGAAATTGCAGAGATGGTGGGTATTGAAAAGATAAATATTACTCCCCGTAAAGGTGAATATTATATTTATGATCATGCTAAAGATTTTGCAGTAAATCATGTAGTTTTTCCAGTTCCAACTCCGATCAGTAAAGGAATTGTCGTCACTCCAACAGTTGAAAATAATATTTTAATTGGTCCAACTTCTCATAATGTAGAAAGCAAAACTGATCTTGCTACAACAAGAGAGGGTCTAAAAGAGGTTTATGCAGGAGCTAAAAAACTTTATCCAGACCTTGATCTCCGAGATACAATTAGAGTTTTTGCAGGTTTGAGAGCTGCAGATGACACAGAAGATTTTGTAATAGAAGCTGCAGAAAATGTTAAAGGTTTTGTTAATGTAGCAGGTATTCAGTCACCAGGACTTGCTTCTTCTACAGCTATAGCTGGTTATACAGCTGATATTTTAAGAGATGAAGGTTTAACCTTATCAGAAAAGAAAGATTATATAGAAACTAGAGAAGAACCTGTTAGGTTTTATGAGATGACAAATAAGGAAAGAGCAAAGATGGTTGATCAGAATAAAGATTACGGACAGATTATCTGCCGCTGTGAAACTGTATCCTACAAAGAAATTGTAGATGCAATTAACAGTCCTGTTGGTGCCAGAACAGTTAATGCGGTTAAACGCAGAACCAGAGTTGGAGCAGGAAGATGTCAGGGTGGGTTCTGTGGACCGCGAGTAGTAGATATTATAGCAGAAGAACTTGGGATTGATCCAACTGAAGTTAAACAGGAAGAAGGAAATTCTCAAATTTTAGAATATAAAATTAAAGAATTACTGGGAAGTAAGGTGATGGATAATGCTTAAAGTAAAAAAGGATTTAGTTGTAATTGGTGGAGGTCCAGCAGGACTTGCTGCTGCGAAAAAGGCTTATGATGAGGGTATTGAAGATGTAATGATCTTGGAAAGAGACTTTGAACCTGGTGGTATTTTACCTCAGTGTATTCATAATGGATTTGGGCTTCACTATTTTAAAGAAGAACTTACCGGTCCAGAATATGCTCAGAGATTTATCAATGATGTAAAAGAAAGAAACATTGAAATCAAACTGGATACTATGGTTTTAGATGTCACAAAAGATAGAAAAGTATATGCGATGAATAAAAAAGAAGGTTTTCTGGAGATAGAAGCCGGAGCAGTAGTTCTAGCAATGGGATGCCGTGAAAGAACGGCAGGTGCTATCGGAATTCCAGGTACAAGACCGGCTGGAGTTATTACTGCCGGAACAGCTCAGCGCTATACAAATATTGAAGGATTTGTACCTGGTGATGAAGTAATTATCCTGGGTTCAGGAGATATTGGTTTAATTATGGCTCGAAGAATGAAGTTAGAAGGTGCTGATGTTAAAGCAGTTTGTGAGCTTTTACCCTACACAGGTGGACTGACTAGAAATGTAGTTCAGTGCCTGGAGGATTATGATATTCCACTGATGTTAAATCATACAGTAACTGCAATTAAAGGCGAAGGGCGCCTGGAAGCTGTAGAAATATCTGAGGTTGATGAAAATTTAAAACCTATTCCTGAGACAGCAAAGACAATTAAAGCAGACACCCTATTATTATCAGTTGGTTTAATTCCGGAAAACGAGCTTTCCAAAAAAGCTGATGTAGCCTTAGATGACCGTACAGGTGGACCAATTGTTAATGAAGGCCGAGAAACAAACATTGAAGGAATCTTTGCCTGTGGGAATGTGCTGCATGTTCATGATCTGGTTGACTGGGTAACAGAAGAATCTCAAATTGCTGGTGCTCATGCAGCAAAATATATTAAGAATAATTTTGAAAAGACTGGTAAGTGTGCCGAAGTAAAGGCAGGAGAGAATGTACGCTATGTTATTCCTCAAAAAATTGAGCTTGAAGCTGGAGATCGAAAACGGATTCCTCTTTATATGCGGGTCTCAACTCCCTTAACAGCAGTAGATATTAACTTATATGCTGATGGAGAGAAATTATATTCATTTTCTGAGCCTTTTGCCAAGCCAGGTGAAATGATTAGTGTGCCGCTGGCCCAAAAAACTCTTGATGATTTAGATGATTTAAGTGAAATTAAAGTTGATATTATCGAAAAGGAGGGAGAATAAGATGATCGAAACTAAAACTCTTACCTGTGTAGCCTGTCCTAAAGGCTGTGAGGTTACAGTTGAGTACGAAGGTGATGAAATAATTGAAATTAAGGGTAATGCCTGTCCCCAGGGGCAGAGCTATGCTGAAGAGGAGATAGTAGCTCCAACAAGAATCTTACCAACAACAATTAGAGTAAAAAATGGTGCTTTACCCCTCTGCCCGGTAAAGACAACAAAACAGATACCATTAGAAAACATGTTTGAGGCTATGCAGATTATAGGAAAAAAAGAAATTGAAGCTCCAGTTAAAATGGGGGAGGTTTTAATAGAAAATATACTGGATACCGGAGCAGATATTGTGGCAACCAGAGATATGCCGAAAGAAACCTATTAGCTTATAGTATAATTTATAATATCAGGAGATTAATAATTTCCTGGTATTTCCCCTATTTTCGGAATAAATTTTAAAAATAAGCAGGATTTTGAAGATTTAAATCAAAGTATATAATAAGGGTTAAATATATAATAAATTATAAATAATAGGGGATGTTGCTATTGCTAAAAAACATGGATTTGAAATGGAAAATTAGTTTAATTTTAACAATTATTGTAGTGGCTGTTATGGCTGCAGTATCATTTTTTACTTATAGCTATACTCAAGACATAATGTCTGATCAAATTGATCAGAGAATTAATTTGATTAGGGAAAATCAGAGGCAGGAAATATTGGGCCAGTTAACCCTGCTTGAAGAAAGAACAGAGTATTTTGCCAGCTTTGAAGATGTTTTTAATCTGGCCAATATGAGTAACTATTATATTGAAGATGGTGAAATTATTGATCTGGCTGGTGGAGGCTGGATGAGCACATTTATTAACAGGGCAGCTCTACTGAGAGATAATAATCGAATGTTTGAGGAAACTCAATTTTCTTATGTAACAACCACTGATGGTCTGGTTCTTGTAGATTCAAGAATTAAAGGGGAAGAAAACATTTATGATTATGCCGGTAAAAAATTACCTGAAGACCAGTATAAAAATGTTTCCAGTGAAGAAGTACATATCATAAATGGTGAACCTCATGTCTTATTTCAGGCAGAGATTACCAATGAAACACCTGAAGGGGAAGAAGAGGTGATTGGTTATTATGTAATGGCTACAAACCTTGAAGTTTTTTATAGTGATACTTTAGAATCTCTAGAAAATGTTTCATCCTTTAGTCTGCTGAATAGTGATGGTTATATTTTAAGTAGTTTAGATAAATCATTAATGGGAACTAAAATTGAAGAACAGTGGTTACTGGAACAAATTACTAATCAGCAGGATTCAGCGGTGAGAGTTACTGATAGTGAAACTCAGTATTTTGATCAAATAAGTGAAGAATACGGAATTTATATGGCTATTGATGTTCCACTTGCAGTAATCAATGGTCCAGTCAATAAGATAAGAAATATTATTTTAGTTATTGCTTTGCTGGGAGTTATTGTTTTATTTGTTGCTAGTTATTTATTATTAAACTGGCAGTTAAGACCACTTAAAACATTAATTAATGCTTTTGATCAGCTTGGATCCGGTAATTTAAGTGATAAAATATTATTAACTGAGAGTGCTGATAAAGAGGATGAAATCGGTAAGTTGAGTCAGTCATTTAATAATATGGTTAAAGAGTTTAAAGAGGTAATTTTAAATATTAATCAGGCTTCTGATGAGGTAGAGGAGTCTTCAACCTATTTAAAAGAGGTTTCAACTCAGGTTGGAGATGTTTCAACTCAGGTGGCTCAGTCAATTAATGATGTGGCATCCGGGGCTGATAACCAGGCAGCCAGTGTAGATAACATTAATCAGCAGATTAAAACTCTGGCAGGCGATATAGAAAAACTCAAACAATCCAACCAGGAAGTTGAAAAGTTAGCAGAGGAGATGGAAACAGCTGCAGCAGGTGGGAAGACAGAGATGGATCGAGTCAGCAGCCAGATGGCAAAAATCAGAAATGCTATTCAGGAAGTTGCCTCTGGAATTTCCAATTTAGAATCAATCTCCAATGAAATCGATGAGATTTTAAATATCATTAATAATATTGCAGAACAGACTAATTTACTTGCTTTAAATGCTGCAATAGAAGCGGCAAGAGCTGGAGAAGCAGGACGCGGTTTTTCTGTAGTTGCAGATGAAATTAGAGAACTGGCAGAAGAATCGGTTAATTCAGCTGGAGAGATCAGAAAATTAGTGGAAGATGTTAAAGCTGAAACAAAAACTGCAAGTTCACGGATGGATGATGGAATTGGTGAAATTAAGAATGGGGAAGAAGTTGTCAGCAGCGCGGAAGAATCTTTTGCTGACATAGAAGAAAAAATCAGAAATGCTTCAAGAGGAATTGCTGATTCTATTAAAATTGTAGCAGATGTTGACCGCTATAGTGAAGAAATAGTAGAAGAAGTTGGTGAAATTGCCAGTATTTCTGAAGAAACATCAGCCAATACTGAAGAAGTAGCAGCAGCCAGTCAGGAACAGAATGCTTCTATTGAAGAAATTACATCACTGGCTGATTCATTAGCTGAGATGTCGGCTAAATTAAATCAACTAGTTAATCGATTTGACTTAAATTCTTAAAATAATTGTTTATTAGCTCCCAGCCGCCCGGCTGGGAGCTTTCTAAAGGGAGGTAAAAAATTGAAACATTTGGCTGGTTATTTTAGTAAGTATCCAATTATTCCGGCTATTAGAAATATTAAAGATTTGAATAAAGCAATGAAGATTAAAGATTCAGTTTTAATATTTTTACTAACTGGTTCAATTTTTAATCTTGAAAAATCGATGCAGCTGGCACATAATAATGATAAAATTTTAATGGTAAATATTGACCTGGTTAATGGGATAGCTCATGATAGAGAAGGAATTAGATATCTTGCCGAAAATGATTTGTGTGATGGAATTATTTCAACCAAAGGTTACTTAATCAAAGAAGCTGCAAAATATAATTTAATGACTATTCAGAGGGTATTTCTTCTGGATTCTGCTTCTTTAATTAGTGCAGAAAAATCACTTAATTCTCAGACTGTTGATGCAGTAGAAATTTTGCCGGGAATTGCAGCCCCTTATTTTATTGAGAGGCAGAAGCAGAGTAGATATGATTATCCAGTTATTGCAGGTGGTTTGATTCAAAATAAAACTGAAGTTGAGAGCTTAAAAGCAAAAGGAGTTTTTGCTGTTTCAACAAGTGATCATCAGCTGTGGAATTATAACTAAAAAGGGTGGTAATAATGGGTAAAAAATTAATTAATGATCCGGATAATGTGGTTCAGGAAATGATCGAAGGAATAGTAATGGCCAGTAATCAGCGTTTGGAACAATTAAATGATTATAATATTGTAGTTCGAAAAGATGCACCGATAGAAAAAGTTGCACTGGTTAGTGGAGGTGGAAGTGGTCATGAGCCAGCACATGCAGGCTATGTAGGTCAGGGAATGTTGGATGCTGCTGTAGCAGGCGATGTCTTTACATCTCCAACTCCTGATGCAATTTTTGAAGCAATTAAGGCAGTTGATAGTGGTAATGGGGTTTTATTAATTATTAAAAATTATACCGGTGATATCATGAATTTTGAAATGGCAGCTGAAATGGCAGCGGCCGAAGGTATTGAAGTTGACCATGTAGTTGTCAATGATGATGTTGCAGTAGAAGATAGTCTCTATACAACCGGACGTCGTGGTGTTGCTGGTACAGTATTTGTGCATAAGATTGCTGGAGCTAAAGCTGCTCAGGGTGCTGATCTAAAAGAAGTAAAAAGAAGTGCAGAAAAAGCTATAAAAAATGTAAGGACAAAAGGGATGGCTATTAATCCCTGTCAGCTGCCGGCAGCTGACAAATCTACTTTTTCATTAGAGGAAGATGAAATGGAAATGGGTATTGGAATTCACGGTGAACCGGGTACTGAAAAAACTAAATTAAAAAAAGTAGATCAGATAGTTGAATTATTACTGGATGATATATTATCAGATTTAGAGATAAAAAAGGATGAAAAAGCTGCTCTGATGATTAATGGCATGGGAGGTACTCCTTTAATGGAGCTCTATATAGCCAATAGAAAAGCCAATCAACTACTAAAAGATAAAGGAATAAATATTTATAAAACTTATGTAGGAGAATTTATGACCTCTCTGGAAATGGAAGGGCTCTCAATTACAATTTTGAAGCTGGATGATGATTTAATTAATTTATTAGAAGCAGAAAGTGAAATTAATTTATTATAAGGATTGTGGTAAAAATGGCTAATAAAACAAAAAAATTATTTTTGAAAACAGCAGATGTGATTATTGAGAACAAAGAGTATTTAACAGAATTGGATGCTGCTATCGGTGACGGCGATCACGGTATAAATCTTGCCCGAGGATTTAAAAAATTAAAAGAAAAATTAAAAAAACAGAGTTTTGAAAGTAGAAATGAAATATTTAAGCTGACAGCAATGACTTTAATTTCTAATGTAGGTGGTGCTTCTGGGCCTCTTTATGGAACAGCTTTTTTAAATATTTCGAAGGTGATTTCAGATAATCAACTTGATCTGGATGATTTAGTAGAAATTGCAGAAGAAGCTATAGCAGGTATTCAGAAGCGAGGAAAAGCTGAAGCTGGAGAAAAAACAATGCTGGATACTATAATTCCTGCAGCTGAATCCTTAAAACAAAGTCGAGACAATAAACTTGATTTAGATACAGCTTTAAGTGATTGTCTAGAGTCAGCTGCTGAAGGAATGAAAAATACAATTGAAATGCAGGCAACTAAAGGCAGAGCGAGTTACCTGGGAAAAAGAAGTATTGGACATCAGGATCCCGGAGCAACTTCTGCTTATTTAATGCTTAAGACATTTATTAAAGGCTATTCAAAATAAAAAATTGAGGTGGAGAGATGGTTAATATTTTAATTATATCTCACAGTTTAAAAATTGCTGAAGGTACTAAAGAATTGGCTGAAGAGATGAAACAGGATGAGGTTGATATTCAAATTGCTGGAGGTATAAATAATGGAGAGCTGGGAACAGATGCTGATCTGATTGAACAAAAATTGAAAAATATGGATTATAAGGATGGAATTGTTGTTCTGGCAGACCTGGGAAGTGCAGTAATGAGTTTTAATATGGTTAAAGAATGGCTGCCAGAGGAAAAGCAAAAATTGATTAAATTAGCTAATGCGCCTCTTGTTGAAGGCGCAGTTTTAGGCGCAGTAGAAGCGAGTTTAGGTAAAAGTTTAGAAGAAGTAATGGCAGCAATTGAAAAAAAATCGATAATAAACAAAAATAATTTGTAAAAAAGGATGAAATTTGGGTTGTACTTATGATAAAATGTATAAATGAGTGACATTTACTAAAATAAAAATACGAAAGGATGATCAGATTGGTAGAAGAAAAGAAGGTTATAATCACTAATAAGACCGGTCTGCATGCCCGGCCTGCAGCACAATTTGTGCAGAAAGCAGGTAAATTTGATTCAAAAATAGAAATTATTTTTGAAGAGAAGGAAGTTAATGCAAAGAGTATTATGGGTGTTATGAGTCTTGGTGTTGGCAGAGGTAATGAGATTGTTATTAGAGCTGAGGGTGATGATGCTTCAGAAGCGGTAAAAGAATTAGTTGATTTTATCGAAGTTGAGATGGCCAAAGAGGATGAGGAGTGATTTTAGTGAAAGGAATTGCTGCTTCACCTGGAATTGCTATTGGCAAAACTTTCGTTAAAAAAGACCACAAAATTGAAATTGACAAAAAAAACATAAGTGAAGATCAGGTAGATAAAGAAATAGAAAAATTGCATTCTGCACTTGCAGAAGCAAAAGAATCTTTACAGAAATTAAAAGAACAAACAGCTGAAAAAATGGGAGAGGAAAAAGCAGAAATCTTTGGCGCTCATCTATTGATTTTAGATGACCCGGAAGTAATTCCTGCATTCGAAGATAAGATAAAAGACGATAAGCTGAATGCAGCCGCAGCAGTTAAAGAAGTTGTGGACGAATATGCTGCTATGTTTTCAGCTATGGAAGATGAGTACTTAAGAGAACGTGGTTCTGATATTAAAGATGTTGGAATGAGAGTTGTTAAAATTCTATTGGGAGTTGAAGCTATTTCTGATAAACTGGACAAAGAGGTAGTTATTATAGCAGAAGACTTAACTCCTTCTGATACTGCTCAATTTGATACAGATAAAGTTCTTGCTTTTTTAACCAAAGATGGTTCTAGAACTTCTCATACTGCTATTATGGCCAGGTCTCTCGGCATACCAGCTGTAGTTGGTCTTGGTAGTAAGTTGATTGAAAAAGCAGAGGATAATATAGAGATAATTGTAGATGGAAATAGTGGAAAAGTTTATTTTTCACCTGATGAATCTACACTGGAAGAATATAAAGAAAAACTTGCAGAATACAAAGCAGAACAAAAAAGACTGGAAACATATCAGGATAAAAAAGCTAAAACAAAAGATGGTACAGAAGTTGAAGTAGTAGGTAATATGGGGAATGTAAATGATATCAATCCTATTTTAGAAAATGGGGGAGAAGGAGTAGGTTTATTCCGGACAGAATTTCTTTATATGGATCGTAATCAATTACCTACCGAAGAAGAACAATTTAAAGTTTATAAAGAAGCCGCCGAGAAGATGGGGGATAAACCTGTCATAATTAGGACTTTAGATGTTGGGGGAGATAAAGATTTACCTTATTTAGATTTTCCAGAAGAAATGAATCCTTTTTTAGGTTATAGAGCTATTAGAGTCTGTCTGGAAAGAGATGATATTTTCAAACCTCAATTGAGAGCAATTTTAAGAGCCAGCCAGTACGGAAATTTAAAAATTATGTTTCCAATGATTTCTTCTCTTGAAGAACTGGATGAAGCAAAACTAATTGTGGAAGATGTTAAAAAAGAACTTAAAGAAGAAGGACACAAATTTAATAAAGATATTGACATCGGAATGATGATAGAAATTCCATCAGCAGTTATGATTGCTGATTATCTGGCCCAGGAAGTTGATTTTTTCAGTATTGGAACAAATGATTTAATTCAATATACAGTTGCAGTAGATAGAACAAACGAAAAAATTGCTTCGATGCATACACCCTATCACCCCGCAGTTTTAAGATTAATAAAGATGACTATTGATGCTGCTCATAAGGAAGGTATCTGGGTCGGTATGTGTGGAGAAGCTGCTGGTGATGAATATCTGATACCATATCTTTTAGGTGTTGGATTAGATGAGTTTAGTATGAGTGCGGTTTCAATTTTAAAAACCAAAGAAATTCTTTCTAAATGGACAGTTGAGGAAGCACAAAAAGAGGCTGAAAAAATACTTAAATTAAAATCTGATACAGCAGTAAAATCTTATCTCAAAACAATTGAAAAATAAAATTACAATTAAATCCGGGCGGCATTTTGCTGTCCGGTTTCTTTTAATTTTTTGTATTATTACTATCTATTTAGCTTATTATATATTGAAAACTTGAGCCAGGAGGGATTTAATGCAGGATAGTATAGAAGAATTCAATAAATTTAGATCTGAAATGAACAATTTGATATTAGAAAAAGGAGATCTAAATACCAAAAGATTTTTTAATCTGGATCATAAAGTTTATCAGGATGGGAAACTCCCTGCTAAAACTAAAGAATTATTAGGGCTGGTTTCTTCTCTGGTTTTAAGATGTGATGATTGTGTTACATACCATATAATTGAAGCAGTTAAAACCGGCTGGTCCAAAGAGGAAATTTACGAAGCAATGAATGTTGCATTAATTGTTGGCGGTTCAATAGTAATTCCACATCTGAGAAGAGCAGCTGAGCTTTTAGAAAAACTGGAGTCTGAGCAGAGTGCAGAAGATAACTCTGCAGTTGAGAAGGAAGAAAATACAGATCAGTCTGAGAAGAGAGAAATAAAAAAAATAGATAAATATCAGGAGTTTAAAGTATATACTGATGGAGCCTGTCTTGGGAATCCCGGTCCAGGTGGATATGCTGCGGTTATTTTGGATCAAAATTCTCAGAAATTAAAAACGGTCTCAGGCTCAGAAAAAGATTCCACTAATAATAGAATGGAATTAAAAGCAGTAATTGAAGCTTTAAAAATAATTCCGAAAAATACTAAAATAGAACTTTACAGTGATTCGACTTATGTACTTAACGGATTGTCGAGCTGGATAGAGGGCTGGAAGAGAAACGGCTGGAAGACAGCAGGTAAAAATGAAGTGGCCAATCAGGATTTGTGGCAGGAATTAGATCAGCTCAGTTCTGAATTTGAATTAAGTTATCATAAAATAAAAGGTCACAGTGGTGATCAATTTAATGATGAAGTTGATATACTGGCAAAAAAAGAAGCAGAAAAAATTTAAATTTTTTGCTGACATTTTGGGCAAATACCGCTAAACTCTAAGCGATGAGAATGAGCGATAAATTCAGTTTCAGTATTTATTTTATTATTTAAATCTGCACTTAAATCGAGATCTAAATCATAAACTCCTCCACATTTTTGACAGCGAAAATGATAATGATGATCGGGATTACCATCGTAGCGACTGTGGTTACTTCCATAATCTAAAACATTAATTTCTCCGTGTTCAGCTAAAACATTTAAATTTCGATAAACAGTACCTAAACTAATATTCGGTATTTCTTTTCTAACTTTTTCGTATATCCAATCAGCAGTAGGATGAGATTTAGTACTTTTTAAAACTCTCAATATTGCCTTACGCTGTTTAGTCATTCTAGTATTTGGAGCCATATTTATCCTCCTAAAATTTATTAATAATCATTATTATCGTTAATGTAATTTTAGCAGAAATCATTTAGATATTCAAGTAAAACTTATTATCTCAGAAAAAGGGTGATGATTATGTCAGAGAAAAAAGAAAAAAGAATTTTAACAGGTGATAGACCTACAGGTAAACTTCATTTAGGCCATTATGTTGGGAGTTTACAAAATCGGGTTGAATTACAGGATGAATACGATACATTTTTAATTATAGCAGATGTTCAGGCATTAACTACAAATTTTGATAGACCGGAGAAATTAAGTGAAGATGTAAGGCAGGTAGCAAGAGATTACCTGGCTGCTGGAATTGATCCCCAGAAAACTACTATTTTTGTGCAGTCACTTGTACCAGAGATTGCAGAATTGACAGTTTTTTATTCCATGATAGTTACGGTAAATCAGCTGCGGCATAACCCAACTATTAAGTCTGAAGCCGAGCAGTACGGTTATCAAGAAATGTCTTATGGATTTTTGGGTTATCCGGTAAGTCAGGCTGCTGATATTACTTTCTGCCGCGCAAATCTGGTTCCTGTAGGAGAAGACCAGATTCCACATATCGAACAAACTAGAAAGATTGTACGTAAATTTAACAATATGTATGGAGAAGTTTTCCCGGAACCGGAAGCTTTAATCAGTGATTTTCCAAGGTTGATGGGACTTGATGGTAAGAACAAAATGAGCAAAAGTTTAAATAATGCAATTTATTTAAGTGATAGTGAAAGTGAGGTTGTTCAAAAGATAATGAAGGCTAAAACTGATCCAGCCAGGATTCATAAAGATGATCCGGGCCATCCAGAAGTCTGTACAGTTTTTCATTATCATCAAGCATTTAATACTGAAGAATCTGATGAAGTTGCGGAAAAGTGTAGAGCGGGAACAATTGGCTGTGTTGACTGTAAAAAAAGAATGGCTGAAAAATTAAATGATTTTTTAGAACCAATGCGGGAAAGAAGAAAAAAGTATCTTGAGGATTCAGAATTAGTAGATCAAATTTTAATTGAAGGTACCGAAAAAGCAAGAAAAGAAGCACAGGAGACATTGAAAAAAGTAAGACAAGTTATGAAAACAGACTATTTTAATAATTAAGTTGGAGGGGAGGAATTTTATTGTTTAAATCAAAGTTAAATATTGCTCTTTTTTTCGGTGGGCGCTCAGCTGAGCATGAAGTTTCTTTGCTCTCTGCCCGTTCGATTTATCAGGCATTTAATCAGGAAAAATATAATATTTTTCCAGTTGCCATCAGCAAAAAAGGGTTTTTTAGTCCTTTAGAAGAATCAAAGAAAATTTTGCTGGGAGATGAGAAAAAGGTTCCAGAAGTCAAAAGAGATAATATTTTACCTCAGGAAGTTCTTCAATTTTTAGAAAAAGAAGTTGATTTAGTTTTTCCTGTGCTTCATGGCCCTTATGGAGAAGATGGAAAGATTCAGGGCTTTTTAGATACTTTAAATGTGAAGTATATCGGCTGTGACCTGACATCATCGGCAGTAGGGATGGATAAGGCTGTGATGAAGCAGATTTTTAGTTTTTATAATATTCCACAGAGCAATTTTGAAATACTAAAAAAAGATGAATTTAATAATCTAAAAACTGCAGATTTATTTGCAGTTTTTGCAGAAAGCTTGGGTCTTCCATTTTTTATAAAACCTGCTAATATGGGCTCCAGTATTGGAATTAGTCGAGTTGAAAATTTGGCCACCTTTAAAAATGCCCTCAAGGAAGCGTTTAGATATGATAGAAAATTAATAATTGAAAGTAGTGTTCAGGGGAGAGAGCTAGAATCTGCTGTTTTAGGTGCGGGGAATAAAATTAAAGTTTCTACAGCAGGAGAAATTATTTCTACCCATGATTTCTATGACTATCAGGCTAAATACGAAGATCAGAGTACAGAATTAATTATTCCGGCTGATATTTCTTCAGCAAGCCAGCAAAAAATTAAAGAATTATCGCTTAAGGCTTTTAAAGCTGTTGGAGCTGAAGGAATTTCTCGACTTGATTTTTTTGTTAACGAAAAGCAGGATCAGATTCTGGTTAATGAAATTAATACGATGCCGGGGTTTACAAAGTTTAGTATGTATCCTTTACTTTTTAAAGAAAGTGGAATAACCTATACTGAACTTCTAGATGAACTGGTAGAGCTTGCTTTAAAAAGGAAAAGTTAAATGAATAAAATTCACATTTTACATGCA
This sequence comes from Halanaerobium sp., assembly GCA_041694515.1. Classification (GTDB taxonomy): domain Bacteria; phylum Bacillota; class Halanaerobiia; order Halanaerobiales; family Halanaerobiaceae; genus Halanaerobium. The sequence continues at coordinate 21,548 of JASMSZ010000070.1, read as the reverse complement.
GATATGGATGCTTTTTTTTCAGCAGTTGAGCAGCGGGAGAGCCCTGAACTTAAGGGTAAAGCTGTAATTGTAGGTGGAGTAAACTTAAGTAACCGCGGTGTTGTTTCTACTGCTTCTTATGAGGCGCGGAAATTTGGTGTCCACTCGGCAATGCCTGTTGCTCAGGCTAAAAAATTATGTCCGGATGGAATCTATCTACCTGCAAGGCATGAACTATACAAAAATGCTTCTAGAGAAATTTTTACTATCTTAAAAAAATATACTCCTTTAATTGAAAAGGTATCTATTGATGAAGCTTTTTTGGATGTAAAAGGCTGTGACAGATTATATGGCAGTGCAGTAGAAATTGCAAAAAAAATAAAAACTGAAGTAAAAAAAGAGACTGAACTTACCATTTCTGTTGGGGTTTCTATCAATAAATTTCTGGCTAAACTGGCATCGGATTATGATAAACCAGATGGTCTGACTGTGATTAAAAAAAATGATATTAAAAATTTTATGCGTAATCTTGATATTGATAAAATTTGGGGGGTTGGAGATGTTTTTGCCTCTAAGTTAGCCGAGGAAAATATTTATAAAGCCAGTGATATCTGGCCTTATTCTTTGGAAGAATTAAAAAAGAAGTATGGAAAAGCTGGAGTTAAATTATTTTTTCTTTCCCGGGGAATAGATAAACGAGAAGTAAAAAGTCAGAGCCAGATTAAATCAATCAGTCATGAGGAAACTTTTGCTGATAATATTGAGGATAGAGATAGGCTATTGGCTTATTTATTTAAAATGAGTGAAAAAGTCTCTTTTCGCCTTCACAGTAATTCTCTTAAAGGTACAACTGTTTTTATAAAGGTTAGGTATTCTGATTTTAGTACTTACAGCAGACAAATATCACTCAAAGCTGCTGTCAACAGCAGTGATGAAATTTATCAAAGAGCAAAAGAACTATTAACTCAAAATGATTTATTAAATAAACCTCTGCGATTATTAGGGCTTGGGGTTTCAAATCTCTGTCAGGAAGGGCAGGAACAATTAAATTTATTTGCAGATGATGAGGATCAATTGGATAAAACTATAGATCAATTAAAACGGAAATATGGATTCGATAAAATATCACGAGCCAGAAAGTTATATTTAAATAATGATAATTAAAACCCCACCGTTAACGGTGGGGTTTTAATTTTAACAGGTAAATTTTTATGTTTAATAAAAATTTATTATTTTTTTGATAAATATAAAGGACTTTTCTCTTTGATGTAGAATAAAATTATTAAGTGGTGAAAAGTGGAGTAAAAGGGTAGAAAGTGGGATGTGGTATTATGTTTATGGGAGAATACACTCACAATATGGATAATAAAGGACGTTTGATCATCCCTTCTAAGCTCAGAGAAGACTTAAGTGAGCAGTTTGTCATCACAAGAGGGCTTGATAACTGTTTATTTCTTTATCCGATGAATGAGTGGAAAGAATTAGAAAAAAAATTAACTTCCCTACCAATGACCAGTAAAAATGCCCGTAATTTTGTCCGTTTTTTCTTTTCAGGAGCCAATGAATGCGAATTAGATAAACAGGGAAGAATTTCCCTCCCAATAAATTTAAGAGATTATGCTGATTTCGATCACGAAATAGTTATAATCGGTCTGGCAAATAGAATTGAACTCTGGGCCAAAGAAAAATGGAATACCTACATGGATGATGTAGAAGATTCTTATGAGGATATTGCAGATGCAATGGAAGAATTAGGAATCTAGAAAGGATTTTAATATGGATTATACTCATCAGGCTGTATTATTAGAAGAAGCAATTGAATATTTAAACATAAAAGAAGATGGAGTTTATTTAGATGGTACTTTAGGTAGAGCTGGACACAGTTCGGAAATCCTAAAAAACTTATCTGATGCTGGCAAATTAATTGCGGTTGACCGGGATACCGCTGCAATTAAGGCAGTAAAAAAGCATTTTTCAGATGAAGAATCTTTAATTTTAGCACACTCAAATTTTCAGGATTTTGATCAGGTGCTTGCAGAATTGAAGATTGATGCTGTTGATGGGATGCTCTTTGATTTAGGAGTTTCTTCTCCACAGCTGGATAATCCTGAACGGGGATTTAGCTATCAAAAAAAGGGCCCCTTAGATATGAGAATGAACCCGGAACAAAAATTAACTGCAAAGGATATAGTAAACAATTATTCTCAGGCAGAATTAGAAAAAATAATTTCTGAATATGGAGAAGAAAATTGGGCTGCCCGAATAGCCGAATTTATAGTTAAAATGAGGGCTGATGAAGAAATTACAACTACCAGTGATCTGGTGGAGATAATTAAGGCCGCTATCCCAAAAGCTGTCAGGAGAAGTGGTGGACATCCGGCCAGAAGAACTTTTCAGGCATTAAGAATTGAAACTAATAATGAGCTGGAACAGCTTAAAAATTTGATTGATAAAGCAGTTGCCTATTTAAAACCAAAAGGCAGGTTGGTGATAATCACTTTTCATTCTCTGGAAGATCGAATAGTAAAACATAAATTTAGAAATCTGGCAAAAGATTGTACCTGTCCACCTGACTTTCCAATCTGTGTCTGTGATAAAAAAGCGGAAGTTAAGGTTATAACAAAAAGTCCAGTTCAGGCTTCAAGGGAAGAAAAAGAGTCAAATCCACGATCAAGAAGTGCGAAAATGAGAGCAGCAGAGAAAATTTAAGTTAAAAAGGGAGGTAGTAAAATGTATACGGGACATGATTATGGAAACAGAATTTCTCAGAGCAATTATCTTAATGAATCATCCTATAATTTTACTAATATAAAAAAACAGGCCTTCACAATATTATATATATTTATGATGGTTTTTATTAGTATCTCTATTTTGTTATATATTTCTCAAGTATTAAATATTAACCAGAGCAGCTCTAAATTGCTGGAGTTAGAAGAAAAATTAGAAACTATCAAGTCAAAAAATGAAAGACTGGAAGTGGAATTAGCGAGTAAAACTTCCCTGGCAGAAGTTGAAAAAATTGCAAAAAAAGAATTGAATATGATTGAGCCAGATAAAAGAGAAACCCTGGTTTATAATAACCAAATTAAAGGAAAAGAAAAATTTATGGCTGATATTCCAAAAGAAAAGTTTTTCTTAGCGCAAATTTATGATAAAATAATTAGTGAAGTAACTACTGTTCAGGCAGAATCATTTGAATAGGAGGATTAAATTTGCAGCGATTTGAAACGAGTGTGAAAAATAGAGTAATATTCTATTTTGCAGTTATATTTATATTATTTATTATTCTGGCTTTAAGACTTGTCTGGATCCAGATAATTAATAGTGCAGAATATGAACATAAGGCATTAAGTCAGCGGGTTAAAGAATTTGTAGTTAATTCAGAAAGAGGAATAATTTATGATAATACCGGCAGGAAACTTGCAGTCAGTTTACCGGCAAAGACTGTGGTTGCTCTGCCGGATAATATTATTAATCCAGAAAAAACTGCTTCTGAGCTTGCTGAGGTTCTGGATAAAGATTATAATACTATTTATAGACGGATTACTTCGGACGCAGCTGCAATATTTTTACAGCGGAAGGTTAGTGAAAAAACATATCAGAAAATCGAGAATAAAAATTTAATTGGGATTACTTTTACTGAAGAAAGTAAAAGGTATTATCCAGAAGGAGAGCTGGCTTCTCATATTATTGGTTTTACCGGTATAGATAATAATGGTCTTAATGGACTGGAACTTTCTTATAATAATTATTTAGGCGGTAAAGCTGGAAAAATGATTGTAGAAAAAGACGCAGAAGGACGGACAATTCCGAATGGGATTAGAGAAGCGGTTCCAGGTAGGGATGGTTATAATGTCTATTTGACAATTGATGAAGTAATTCAGTATATGGCAGAAAAAGAACTTGAAAATGCTGCTGAAACCTTTGATTTTTCAGGTGGTTCGGTGATTGTTCTGGATTCCTCTAACGGAGATCTGCTTGCAATGGCCAATACTCCTACTTATAATCCAAATAATTTTGCTAATTACCCGGAGAAAAACTGGCGCAATAGAGCAATTAGTGATGTTTTTGAACCCGGATCTACTTTTAAAATAATTACTGCTGCTTCTGCGCTCGAAGAAGGGGTAATTACTGAAAATGATATTTTGACCGATCCAGGCCATATTTATGTGGAAAATGAAGAAATAAGCTGCTGGAGTAGGGTTGGTCACGGAGCTCAGACTTTTGCTGAAGTTGTAAAAAACTCATGTAACCCTGGTTTTGTTGAGGTCGGTCTCAAGCTTAAAAAGGAAATTTTTTATTCCTATATTAAGGCTTTTGGTTTTGGAGAACAGACGGGAATTAGATTACCAGCTGAGGCAGCAGGGATCATTCCAAAGTATCAAAAAATCGGATCTTTAGAATTGGCAACTTTTTCCTTTGGCCATGGTATTTCAGTAACTCCAATTCAGTTAGTAACAGCAGTGGGGGCAGTCGCCAATGAAGGTAAGTTAATGAGGCCGCGGCTGGTAAAAAAGGTTGAGACTGGCAGTAATACTGAAAATATAATCAATGAGCCCCAGATGGTAAGACAGGTTATATCAAAAAGTACTGCTGACAAAACAAAAGAATTATTAAAACAGGTAGTAGAAAGTGGAACAGGAACTCAGGCGGCTATTGATGGCTATGAGATTGGAGGAAAAACCGGTACAGCTAAACACTATAATGAGGATATTTATGATTCTTCTTTTATTGGTATTGTACCTGCTGGAGACAGAGATCTAGTTATTTTAACTATTTTATATGATATTAAAGGTGAAACCTATTATGGTAGTCAGACAGCTGCCCCTGTTTTTAGAAATTTGACAGCCAATATTTTAAATTACTTAAATATCAAACCCAAACAAAATAAAGATTTTAATTATGAACAAAATCAAAAAGAAATTATTATTCCTGATTTAATAGGATCTGATTTTTTAAGTGCAGAAACTCGTTTGAGAGAAAAGGGATTTAATGTTAAACTAATGGGGGATGGAGAAGTTGTAAGAGCTCAACTTCCTGCATCTGGAGTTGAAACAAATTATAATTCTACAGTCTGGCTCTTCAGTGAAAAGAAAAAAAGAGAAGAAATGTTGATTGCAGTACCTGATTTTAGAGGGCTAAATGGAATTGAAGCAGAAAAACTTGCCGACGAAAAAGGGCTGGGTTTGATTTTAGATGGTTCAGGGAAAGTGGTAGGTCAGTCAGTTTACCCGGGGAGTAGAATTAAAAGTTCTAAAGTAATTAATTTAAAACTCCGATAATTTAATAATTTGATCAATTAGTTGTGGAGGTTGCTTTAAGATGAATTTAAAAAAACTATTATATAATATAGATTTTGAACTAAAAAGTGGAAGTTTAGAAAAAAATATTACCGAGATTAAATATGATTCCCGGATGATAAAAAAAGATAATCTTTTTGTAGCTATTTCCGGCTTTGAATTCGATGGTCATCAATTTATTGACCAGGCTATAAAAAAAGGTGCTGCAGCAGTAGTTATAGAAGCTGAAGTTTCAGATTACCAGAGTGGGGTCAGCTATATTAAAGTTAATAATAGTAGAAAAACAATGGCTCAACTGGGAAAGAATTTTTTTGAAAATCCACTTGCAGACATTAAATTGATTGGAATTACTGGAACTAATGGTAAAACAACAACTTCCTATTTATTATATAATATTTTAAAAGAATATGATGGTAAAGCAGCATTATTTGGAACTATTAAAAATATAATTGGTAATCGGGAGTTTGATTCCAAAAGAACAACATCGGAATCTGTTGATTTATACAGATATTTTTCTCGAATGCGAGAAGAAAAAGTGGAATATGGGGTGATGGAGGTTTCATCTCATGCTCTGGATTTATATAGAGTTGAAGGGATGGAATTTGCTGCGGCTATTTTCACAAATATTAGTCCCGAGCATCTTGATTATCATAAAAATTTGAATAATTATCGAGCAGTTAAAGCTCGATTATTTGCTCATTTAAATTCGGATCAATACGCGGTGATTAATCTGGATGATCCAAATGCGGATTATATTCAGGAAAAATCAGGGGGGAAGAATTATTTTTACAGTCTATCTGCTTTGAAAGCAGATTTATATACTTCTGATTATCAACTTCATCAGATGGGGATAGAATACAGAACAGCAGGTAAAATTGAAACCCACTTTAAATTAAATTTAGGTGGAATTTTTAACATCTATAATTCTCTGGCTGCAATTTTAACTGCTTCTCTACTTGGAGTTAAAAAGGAAACTATCAAAAGAGCTTTAACAAATATCTCCGCTGTGCCTGGACGTTTCGAAATTATAAATGCAGGCCAGGATTTTCAGATAGTGGTTGATTATGCACATACTCCTGATGGTATGAAAAATGTTTTAAAAACAGCCAGTGCTATGGATAAAAATAAATTAATTGTACTTTTTGGTTGTGGTGGAGATAGAGATCGCAGTAAAAGAGCTGCAATGGCTGCTCTGGCTGAAAAATATGCTGACTATACAATTGTCAGCAATGATAATCCACGCAGTGAAGAACCAGCAGAAATATTTGCTGAAATAGAGGCTGGCTTTAGCAAGGAATTTACTAATTATGAAGTTATTGCTGATCGCAAAAAGGCAATTGAAAAAGCAGTCAAGCTGGCCCAAAAAGATGATTTAGTGATGCTTCTGGGCAGAGGACATGAGAAGTTTCAAATATTAAAAAATAAAAAAATTGAGCTTGATGACCGAAAAGTTGCCTATCAGGCAGCAGTGAAAGGGATTTGAATGGAGAATTTAAATTTAAATAAAATAATAGATTTTTCTGGAGCAGAATTGTTACAGGGAACTGGTGAGCAAATAATAGAAGAGATTGTGATTGACAGCAGGGAAGTTAAGAAGAATTATTTATTTATTGCAGTCATTGGAGAAAATCAGGATGGACATTCATATTTAGAAGATGCTGTAAATAATGGAGCCGGAGCTGTAATTGTTGATCGGGAAATTGAAAGTGATTTTCTAAAAAGTTCAGGAGTGGCTGTATTAAAAGTTGCTGATACTACCCGAGCTCTGCAGGATATTGCTCATAATTATAGAAAAAAATTTGCTGATTTAAAAGTGCTTGCGGTGACAGGAAGTGCTGGCAAAACAACTACTAAAGATTTGATATATTCTGTCTTATCTCAAAAATATAATTGTTTAAAAACTGAAGGAAACTATAATAATCATCTTGGACTTCCTTTAACCCTGTTAAATTTAACAGCTGAGAAAGAAATTGCTGTCCTGGAAATGGGAATGAGTGCTTTAGGAGAAATTGAACTGCTTGCCAAAATAGCAGAACCAAATTTTGGGATTGTAACTAATGTTGCTGCAGCCCATCTGAAACAGCTGGGTAGTCTGGAAAATATTGCTCAGGCAAAAAATGAATTAATTGACCAGCTTAAAGAATCTGATACTGCAGTCTTAAATTATGATAATTCATATACCAGAAAAATGGGAGAAACTACAGCGGCAGAAGTAATATATTTTGGTTTTGAAACTGGGGCAGATCTGCAGACAATAGATTATTATTTTGATAGAAGAAAAGAAATCTTAAATTTTAAAGTAAAATCTGGAGATGAAGTTTATAACTTTAAATTTAATAAAGCTGGTAAACATAATATTTATAACGCGATGGCTGCCATAATTATAGCATTTAGACTGAATTTAAGTTTAAGTGAAATACAGCAGGGACTGCTGCAGACAAAATTTTCCTCCAACAGAATGGAGTTTGTTGAACTAAATAATGGTGCCCGGATTATAAACGATAGTTATAATGCAAATCCTCTGGCTGTAAAGGCTGCTCTTGATGTTTTATCTGAGTTAAAGGCAGAGAGAAAAATAGCTATTTTAGCTTCTATGCTGGAATTAGGCCTGGAAAGTAAAGTTAAACATCAGGAAATTGGTGCGTATGCTGCAGAAAAAGATGTGGATTTATTGATAACAATTGGTAGTAAAGCTAAAAATATTGCCGCTGGAGCTGAGTCCAAAATGCAGACAAAAAAAATAATAATTTTAAATAATAACCAGGAATGCATTGATTTTCTTGCTGCTGAAATAAAAACAGATGATTTAATTTTAATCAAAGGTTCAAGAGCCAACAAACTGGAAGAAATAGCGGCTGAATTAAAAAATAAGGAGCTCTAAAATGTGGTATATTTTAGCATATCTTTTACCATTATTATTAATTATTTTTAGTGGTAATATTTTTATTAATTATATAAAAAAGATTAATTTTGGTCAGCAGGTACGCGATTATGGACCAGAAAGTCATCTAAAAAAAGCGGGGATTCCCACAATGGGTGGACTTTTAATTATTTCTGCTTTCTTATTTTTTTCAATGTCACTTCTACATCTCAATATAGAGATTATAGCAATTTTGCTGACAACTCTTATTATGGCTTTAACAGGTTTTTTAGATGATTTTTTGAAAATAAAATTTGAGCGATCTTTGGGGCTGCGAGCCTGGCAAAAAATTATTTTGCAGATAGCTGCAGCTGCAGTAACTTCAGTGGTAGCGGTTTTTGTAGTTAATCAACATAGCATACTGCTCCCTTTTTATGCTTCTTATAATTTAGGTGCAGTGACCAAATTTATATTGTCTTTTATTGTAGTTATTGGGAGCTCTAATGCGGTGAATCTCACTGATGGACTGGATGGTCTGGCAGCTGGAATAACTACTGTGGTTACCCTGGCTTTTGCTTTATTATTCTATTTACTTAATTTACCAGAATATAGTTTTTTGATGCTGATTATGGCAGGGAGCACAACTGCTTTTCTCTGGTATAATGCTAATCCGGCTTCTGTATTTATGGGAGATGTGGGTTCACTTGCAATTGGTGCTTTTCTGGGAGCAGCAGCAGTTTTTACAGCTGCAGAACTCTACTTATTGATTATTGGTGGTATATATGTTATCGAAACTCTATCGGTTATGATTCAGGTTCCCTATTATAAAATTACGGGTGGTAAAAGAGTTTTTAAGATGACCCCAATTCATCATCATTTTGAGTTAACTGGACTGCCAGAAAATAAAATTGTATTTAGATTTGTGATTATCACTATTATATTATCTCTTTTTGCTCTGCTTTCAATATTATAAATAAGTTTTTTGTTTTATATAAATATTTATATTTTAAAGGAGTTAGATTTTATTGACTTTAGATTATCAAAAAATTGCTGTCTTAGGTTTTAGTCCTCGTACCGGGCTGGAAGTTGTTAAATATTTATCAAAATTCGATCTGGATATCATTGTTGCTGACTCAAAAAACAGAGAGGATTTAAGGGATTTGATTGCTCAAGTTGATAGTAGAAAAATAGAATTTGATCTGGGAACTAATGGGAGACAAATTTTGGAAAGTGAATTAATTATTTTAAGTCCTGGAGTACCTTATGATTTAGAAATTTTGAAAACGGCCAGAAAAAGAGGAATTGAGACAATTAGTGAAATCGAATTTGCTTTTAGACAGTCAGACTCAGAAATTATAGCTGTTACAGGTACCAATGGTAAAACTACTACTGCTGAACTGCTGGGGTTAATGCTGAGTGATTTAGATGGTGTTCAGGTCAAAGTTGCAGGTAATATAGGGATCCCTTTTATTTCTATTATTGATCAACTGCGGTCTGGAGAAAAAGTTATTCTTGAATTAAGTTCTTTTCAGTTAGAAGCAGTTAAGCAATTTAAAGCTAAAATTGCACTTTATTTAAATTACAGTCCAGATCATCTGGACCGTCATCACAACGAAGATAATTATCAGAAAGCAAAAAAAAATATTTTTAGTAATCAAAAAGAAACTGATTTTGCAATTCTTAATTTTGACGACCCATATCTTTTAGATTTGAAAGATGAAATAAAGGCCAGTGTTTTAGGTATTAGTTCTGAATCTAGAAAGGCTGATTTGTTAATTAGTAAAAAAGAAGCTTATTTTAAAAAAGACGAGCTAAAGCTGCTGGATTTTAAAAAAATAGATTTACCTGGAGAACACAACCGTAAAAATGCTGCTTTTGCAGCTCTGGCAGCATATCTTGCTGGTCAAAAAGTAGAAAAAATTCAGAGGGCTGCTGAAAACTACAAACTGCAGTCACACCGCATGGAAATTGTTAAAAACGCAGAGGATTATTTAATTATCGATGATTCAAAAGCAACCAATCCTGATGCTACTCTAAAAGCTCTTGCCAGTATTGAACAGGATATTATTTTAATAGCAGGAGGTCAGGATAGAAGTGCTGATTTTTCGGAATTAGTGCCTTTGATTAAAGAGAAAGTTAAGACTTTAATTTTAATTGGAGAAACAGCAGATAAAATTGCTTCTTTTTTTGCTGACTCTAAATTGGAGATAGTAAAGGTTACAACAATGGAGGCTGCTGCTCAAATTGGAATAGAAAGCTTATCTAGAGATAAAGTTTTACTTTTATCTCCTGCCTGTCCCAGCTGGGATATGTTCTCCAGTTATAAAGAAAGAGGGGAAATTTTCCAGGAAAATATTATAAAAAATATTGATTGAGGAGAAGTTATGCGTAAAAAGCTGCCTGATTTTATTTTGTTATTTACAATTATAGCTCTGGTTTTAAGTGGTCTGATAATGATTCTCTCAGCCAGCTCTGTTAAAGCCGAACAACTTTTTTCTAATAGCTATTATTTTTTTTACAATCAGCTTAAATATTTAGGAGTAGCTCTCCTTTTATCAGCTATTATTTATAAACTTAAGTATGAAAAATTAAAGGAATTAGCTCCTTATTTACTTTTAGTTTCTCTGGGAACCTTGATTTTAGTTCTGATTCCAGGAATTGGAGAAATAGCGGGTGGATCAAGAAGATGGTTATCTTTAGGTCCAGTTAACTTTCAGCCATCTGAACTGGCAAAATTTACTATAGTTATTTATCTGGCTGCTTATATTGATAAAAATAAGGATAAAATAAAACAAATAAAAAATGGAATCTTACCACCTCTAATTGTAATTGGCTTAATATCATTTTTAATTCTGTTGGAACCAGATCTTGGAACTGCAGTTAGTCTGTCTTTAGTTGCAGCAGCAATGATATTTGTCGGAGGTATTAGAATATCATTATTCATTGTTCTGGGTATAGTATCTTTATTATTTTCACTTGCAGCAGTTATGGCTGAACCATATCGGCGGGAAAGGTTGTTTACTTTCCTTAATCCCTGGCAGGATCCTCTGGATAGTGGTTATCACATCATCCAGTCTTTGCTGGCTCTTGGGTCAGGCGGCTTGTTTGGGGTAGGTGCCGGCAACAGCCATCAGAAATTTTTGTATTTACCAGAACCAGGCACAGACTTTATTTTTGCAGTCCTGGGTGAGGAATTTGGTCTGCTGGGTACTTTATTTATTATTAGTCTTTATTTTTTACTTGCCTGGAGAGGTCTAAAAATTGCTACCAGAGTTGATGATTCGTTTGGTTCAATGCTTGCGGTGGGTATTACCTCGATGGTTGTTATTCAGGCACTGATTAATATGGCAGTGGTCACATCATTAATGCCTGTTACTGGTATTACGCTGCCGCTTATCAGTTATGGAGGATCATCATTAGTAATTAATTTAACAGCACTGGCTTTATTATTAAATATTTCGCGTTATGTTGAAGGATGAGATAAATCATGAAAGCAGTAATTACTGGTGGAGGAACAGGAGGTCATATTTATCCTGCTCTTGCAGTTGCCGAGGAGTTAAAAAAAAGAGGTTGGGAAATATTGTATCTTGGTTCTAATCATCGAATGGAGGCTGAAATTGTACCAAAGGCTGGCTTTAATTTCAAAAAACTTTCAGTGAGGCCTCTGCCCAGAAAAATTTCAACAAAAATTATTAGTTCTTTATTTTTTAACACTATAGCTTTTTTAAAAGCTTTAAAAATAATTGGAGATTTCAAAACAGATATCGTCATGGGAACCGGTGGCTTTGTGGCTGGACCTGTAGTTCTGGCTGGAAGTTTACTGAGAAAAAAAACTATAATTCATGAACAAAATGCTTATCCGGGTATTACAAATAAATTGTTGGCTCAGGTAGCTGATAAAGTCTGTCTCAACTTTTCTGAGGCAGCAGACTATTTAAATGTTAGTGAAAATAAAATTGAGATTACCGGTAATCCGGTCAGATCCCAAATTATGAATGTAGAACGGAGTCAAGCTTACCAAGAATTGAATTTAAATCCAGACCTAAAAACTATTTTAATTACCGGTGGAAGTCTGGGTGCAGAAGTGATTAATCAAAATGTGATAAAACTTTATAAATATGCAGTTCAAAATAATATCCAAATTTTACATTTAAGTGGGAGAAATAATTATAATCAGCTGTTGGCCAGACTTAAAAATAGTAATCTTAACCCGGGAAATTCATTATTAAAAGTTATTGACTATTTAGATAAAATGGAATTTGCACTGGCTGCAGCGGATTTGATTATTGCCAGAGCTGGAGCAACTGGACTGGCAGAAATTACAAGCTGTGCAAAACCTTCTATTTTAATTCCTTTTGCAGCAGCTGCAGAAAACCACCAACTTTTTAATGCCCGCACTCTGCAAAAGAATGAGGCAGCGGTAGTTATTGAGGAAGCTGATTTAACTGAAAAGTTACTATTAGATAAAGTAAGGATGATTATTGAAAACGAAAAAAAGTTAAGCTCTATGTCAGCTGCAGCAGAATCAATGTCACAAAAAGATTCGCTGGCCAATATTATCAGGGTTATAGAAAATTTGAGTTGATAAAACTATTTTAATAATAAAATTGGATTTAGGGTGATTATTTTGCTAAATAAAAATTCGCATATTCATTTAATTGGTATTGGTGGAGTTTCTATGAGTGGTATAGCAGAAATTCTTGCGGAAAGAGGTTATAAAGTAAGTGGTTCTGATTTAAAAGAAAGCAAATATCTGGATTTATTAAGAAAATATGAAATCAAAATTTTTATAGGCCATACTGCTTCGAATATTGAAGGTGCTGATATAATAGTAAAAACCAGTGCCATCCCCGATAATAACCCGGAAATTCAGGCAGCCAGGAAAAAAGGTTTGAAAATAGTTAAAAGGGCAGAGATGCTTTCTTATTTAATGAGAAACAAAAAAACTATTGCTGTTGCTGGAACTCACGGCAAAACAACTGTTACAGCGATGCTGGCTGCAATTTTTAAGCAGGCCAAGAAAGATCCCGCAGTTATGGTAGGAGGTTTTCTCGAGGAACTAAACGGTAATATGGCAGATGGTCAAGGAGAATATTTTATAACTGAGGCAGATGAGAGTGATGGATCTTTTCTTTATTTTGATCCAGATTTATTATTAGTAAATAATCTGGAGCTTGATCACCCTGATTTTTATCATGATTTTAAAGAATTTGAAGATATTTTTAAAAGATTTGCCGATAAAAATGACAAGCGGGCAATTCTATTATATAATAAAGATGATAAAAACTTAGATACTCTTTTTAAAAAAAGAAAAAAAAGCAGCAGCTTTTCCTTAAAAAAAGGAAAATTCACAGCCAGAAATATCAAATACAATAATTTTAATAGTATTTTTGATTTATATCATTTGGAAGAATTTATTGCTAAAATCGAGCTTTCGGTTCCTGGTGAATATAATATCTATAATGCTCTGGCTGCAGCAGCGGCGGCCAGTTGTTTAAAAATAGACATTGAAGTAATTCAGGCTGCTCTTAAAGAATTTAATGGAGTTGACCGCAGATTTGATTTCAGGGGTAAAATTTTAAATTCCACTGTTGATATAGTGGATGATTATGCCCATCATCCAACTGAGATTAGAGAACTCTTAAAGACAGTAAAAAATATGGATTATAATAAAATCAGAGTTGTTTTTCAGCCTCATCGATACAGCAGAACTCATAAATTTTTAGAGGAATTTAGCCAGTCATTTGCTGATGCTGATCAGGTGTATTTAACTGATATATTTTCTGCTTCAGAGAAAAAAGATTATATAATTTCTTTAATAGATTTAGCAGCAAAAATCTCTAAAAATTCTGCTGTGGAATGTAGTTATATAGCTGATTTTAATAAAATTGCTGCTAAATTATTGGCTGAAGCTGAGGCAGGAGATATTATTTTGACTGTTGGAGCAGGCGATATTACTGAACTTCCTGATTTGATTTTAAACAATAATTAAGTAATTTTATTGACTCAATTTTGTGAGGGATGATTAATGGAGAAAAAATATCAGATCGTTCTGATGCTATTATTCTTTATATTTTTAACATTTTTATCTTTTCTTTTTTCTCCCTTTTTTCATATCAGGGATTTCGTTTTTCATTCTCGAACTGAGATGAATAAAAATGAGTTAAGGTTAAGTATTAATAAATTTTATGGTGATAATTTATTATTTTTAAACGAAGTGGAACTAAAAAACGATTTATTAAAACATAATTTGATATCTTCAGTTCAAATAGAAAAATCATATCCTTCAACAGTCCATGTGGTAATTGAAGAAAGAAAAGCAGTGGCCTGGCTGGAAAACAATAATCAAAAATTGATTTTTTCTGCAGATGGTATAATTTTAGCAGAAAAAGATTTAACAGCAGATGTTAATTTACCGCAGCTTGCTGGTTTTGCTTATTATTTTGATAATCATAAAGTTTTTTTCCCTCTATTAGCAGAAGATGTTTTAAATATTTTTAATGACCTCAGGCCTGAATATCTTGGAAAATTCAAAAAAATTATTTATCAGGATGATGTTTATAAGTTATATCTGAGAGAAGGCGGCGGGGTTAATTTAGGTAGGGATGAAAAGCTGGAAGATAAATTTGCAATTTTAAATTCTATTTTAAATAATAACCGGGAAGCTGAAATTGATTATATTAATTTACAGGTTATTAAACATCCTGTAATTAAGTTAAAATAAGGATAATTTTTTCAATAATAAAGGAATAACAAAATTTATATTGAATTATTTTAATTGAGACTAATTTATTGAAATAAGTTAAATAAAAAAGAATTGTTTGGATAAGAAAGGAGGTAGACTGTTGTGAAAAGAAGAAAGATAGTTACTGGACTTGATATCGGTACCACTAAGATATGTGCTTTAATAGCAGAAATAAATGGAGATAATAATATAGAGATTATTGGGATAGGTTTAGCTCCATCAAACGGCCTCCGCAAAGGAATTGTAGTTGATATAGATAAAACCAGCCATGCAATAAAAAGTGCTGTTCAGAAGGCAGAAAGAATGGCCGGTCAGAAGGTTGATTCTGCATATGTTGGGATTGCTGGTTCACATATCAAGTCTATCAACAGTCATGGAGTTGTTGCAGTTACTGGAGACGAAAAGGAAATTAAAGAGAGTGATATAAAGAGAGTTATTGATGCAGCACGAATAATTCCTGTGTCAGCTGAAGAAGATATTTTACATGTTCTCCCGAGAGAGTTTATTGTAGATGGCAGTCCTGGAATTCAGGACCCTTTAGGTATGTCTGGAGTTCGGCTTGAGGTGGAAACTCATATTATCAAAGGGGCTTCAACTTCAATTCAAAATCTGGTAAAAAGTGTTTTAAGAGCCGGTTTGAGTGTTGACGAGGTTGTTTTAGAGCCGCTGGCTTCCAGCCAGGCGGTGTTATCTGATGATGAAAAAGAGTTAGGAGCTGTTTTAGTAGACATTGGTGGT
This sequence comes from Halanaerobium sp., assembly GCA_041694515.1. Taxonomy (GTDB): domain Bacteria; phylum Bacillota; class Halanaerobiia; order Halanaerobiales; family Halanaerobiaceae; genus Halanaerobium. Next base: position 5,926 of record JASMSZ010000070.1, on the reverse strand, counting down.
GGAACTACTGATGTTATTGTTTTTCATGAAGGTAGTATAGCACATACTGCAGTGATACCAGTTGGAGGCAATCATGTCAGCAATGATATTGCAGTGGGTCTAAGAACCCCTGTTTCTGAAGCTGAAAAAATTAAGATAATGCATGGTTCAGTTTTGCCAGCAGAAATTGAAGAAAGTGATAAAATTGAGGTTCTGGCTGCTAGTGGAAAGAAAAGAAAGAAACTTTCTCGCAAAATGCTCTGTCAGGTGATTGAGCCGCGAATGAGCGAAGTCTTTTCGCTTGTTAAAAAAGAGCTGGATAGTGCTGGATCTGCTGATCTGACACCTGCCGGTATGATTTTGACTGGAGGGGCCTCTTTACTGGAGGGTTCTGAAAAACTTGCTTCTGATATTACAGAACTACCAGTTAGAATAGGAGAACCTGACTATGTTAGTGGGCTGTCAAATGTTATTGATAATCCCGTATATATAAAAAAAGGTGATACTATCCCACGGGCAATTTTCTCTACAGCTGTAGGTTTGATCGAGTTTGCTCTGGAAAACGAAGATGCCAGGAATAGTAATTTGAGCAGTAATAATAGTAATAATAGTAAAGAAATTGTAAGTGGGTTTTTTACAAAATTAAAAACCTGGTTTAGTGAGTTTTTTTAAAAACCAGAAAATTATTTTTATAAACTTACATATTATCCTTAACGGGGAGGGAATATTAGTGTTTGATATTGGAACAGAAATTGAACAATTTGCAAATATAAAGGTTGTTGGTGTGGGTGGAGGCGGCAATAATGCTGTCAACAGAATGATTGAAGAAGGGCTGGATGGAGTTGAATTCATTGCAATTAATACAGATGCACAGGCTTTAATGGCTTCTAATGCTGGAGTAACAATTAGAATTGGAGAAAAAATAACCAGAGGTCTGGGGGCGGGTTCAGATCCTGAGATTGGTTTTGAAGCAGCTGAAGAAAATAGAGAAGAAATTGCACAGGCTATTGATGGTGCGGATATGGTATTTATCACTGCAGGTATGGGTGGTGGAACAGGTACTGGAGCCGCTCCTGTAGTTGCTGAGGCAGCAAAGAAGATGGGAGCACTGACTGTTGGAGTTGTTACTAAACCGCTGACAGTAGAGGGTAAAAAAAGAATGAGTAATGCTATCTCGGGGATAGAAGAGTTAAAAAATAAAGTAGATACTTTAATTGTAATTCCTAATGATCGTCTATTGGAAGTGGCCGAAAAAAAGACAAGTTTAATGGATGCTTTTAAAATTGCGGATAATGTATTAAGACAGGGTGTACAGGGTATTTCTGATTTAATTACAATTACTGGTATTATTAACCTTGACTTTGCTGATGTAAAAACAATTATGACTGATGCTGGTTCAGCGCTCATGGGAATTGGTAAAGCTGATGGTGATAATCGAGCAACTGAAGCTGCAAAAATGGCTATTGCTTCTCCACTATTAGAAGCTTCAATCGATGGAACTAGAGGGGTATTAATAAATATTACCGGGGGAATGGATCTGGGAATCCATGAAGCAAATGAAGCAGCGAGAGTAATTCAGGAGGTGGCTGATCCTGATGCAAATATTATTTTAGGAGCTGTAATTGATGAAGAATTAGAAAGTGAAGTTAAAGTTACAGTGATTGCGACCGGTTTTGATGCGGGATCGCCCAAAAAGGAAATTAAGAGTACTAAAGATGAAGAGATGCCGGAAGAAGATTTTGAAATGGAAAGTTTTTCTGGTGATGATCTTGATATACCGGCTTTTTTAAGAAATAAAAAAGGATAATAACAATGAAATCCTGATGTAATTACATCAGGATTTAGATTATCTTTTTCTTATAAGGTGATGCTGATGGCAAAAAAAAATGCTACAAATTTTAAACCCTTTGTTATAATATTTATTTTAATGGTTGTTTTTATTATAGGAATTCAATTTTTTGGGGCAGCAAGATATGAAACTATGCTAGCTGCTCAGGGAGAAGTTATTGATGGTTTCTGGACAGATGCGCTGATTGTTAGAGATGAAAAAGTTATCAGAGCTCCAATTTCAGGTCAAGTGGAACTTTTAGTCGGTGAGGGAGATAGACTTGCTTCAGGTAGAAAACTGGCAGTAATTAAATCTTCGGACTGGCAGCAGAAGATATTTAATAAGAAAGCAGGAATAGTTAGTTTTGCTGTAGATGGTTTAGAAGAGGAAGTGAATATTGCTAACTTAAATCAAATTAATTATAGTAATTTTGAAGAAATAAAAGGAAACTATGAACATCTTCTTTCTGGAAATAGGATCAAAAAAGAAGAAACATTATATAGAATAATCAATAACTTTAAACTTTTTTTAATAGTGCAGGTTCCGAAGTCTCAGACAGATAGATTTAGAATTAATGAAGTAATATTTATAGCGCAGAAAAATTCAGAGAAACTTTTTAAAGCCAGGATTTTTGATATCCGTCCTAATCTGGAGGATACTTTTTTCTTGATTGAGTTAGATCAATTTATTCCTCGCTGGATTAATAGAAGAAGAATAGAAGTAAATATTATCAAAAATATTTATCGAGGTATTAAAATACCCCGTAAAGCAGTATTTAGTCAACCCTCTGGTCAGGGTGTTCTTAAGGTTAGTGGGTATAATAAATATGAGTTTCAGGAAGTTGTGATTTTAAATGGAAATGATGAATATGTAATAGTGAGTGGTTTAGAAATTGGGGAAAAAATAATCACAAATCCTGAAGATTTTGATTATGGTAGGGAGGTTCAGGCTTATGCAGAAAGATAAAATAATTTCTAATTTAAATAAAGTTAAGGAAAATATTAAAAAAGCTGCAGCAGCTGCTGATAGAGATCATACTAAAGTAAAGCTGCTTGCTGTAAGCAAAAATCAAAAGGTAGAAGCAATAAAAATTTTAAATGAAGCAGGAGTCAAATTTTTTGGTGAAAATAGAGTTCAGGAATTAGAAGAGAAAAATGATAAACTGATGTCTGATAATATTGAGCTTGACTGGCATTTTATTGGACATTTACAGAGAAATAAAGTAAAATATCTTATGAGGATGGAAAATTGTAGGATGATTGAGTCTATTGACAGCTTAAGACTTGCTAAGGAAGTAAATAAAAGAGCCAAAAAAAATGAGAGAAAAATCCCAGTATTAATTGAAATTAATGCTGCTGGTGATGAAAATAAATTTGGAATAACTCCTGACCGAGCAGAGGTTTTTTTAAGAAAAATAATAAATTTAGAGTATTTAGAGGTAGAAGGGTTAATGACTGTCCTGCCCTATTTAACTGATACAGAAAAACTTCGTTCATATTTTAAGGATATGAAAAAATTATTTGATCAGCTTTCACGAGATGTTACTCAATTAAAAGAGCTGTCAATGGGGATGACAAATGACTATCAAATTGCTGTAGAAGAAGGAGCAACTATAGTCAGGGTTGGTACAGCAATATTTGGAGAAAGAGAATACTAATTTTGGAGGCAAAGCAATGTTTATATTAGTAAGAATAGTAAGTGCAGTTTTTGAGATTTTAAATTTATTGATTATTGGCCGGGTAATTATTTCCTGGGTGCAGCCAAATCCAGGTGATATGCGCTGGCAAAAGGTAATTAAATTTATTTATGATGCTACTGAGCCAATTCTGGGGCCTATACGAGAATTACTGCCCAGGGGTGGCATACTTGGTATTGATATTTCGCCATTAATCGCAATTTTTGCTTTACAGATTATCCAAGGTTTCATTAGAGATATTTTAATTAGTCTAGCAATTTAAAGGTGGGAATCTATGTTTGATCAAGATAAATTGTTAAATCATTTACACAGAGAAGAAGATAGAAGGCTGGGTTCACACGTTTTAGATAAGTGTGAACAGGTTTTAAAGTATCACAAAACTCAGGCTACAGATTTTTTGAATCCCTATCAAATAGAAATAGCGATTCCTTTGATTGAACAGATTGCAGAAATTAATTTCCAAAAAGAAGGGGGCTATCCTCAGGCTGAAAGAAAGAGATTGGTCATTTTTCCAGAATATCTTTTTCCTGATTTAGTGGAAAAACAGATTAAGATTTATCAGCTTGATGGAAATTTTGCTTTTCAAAAATTAAGCCATCGTGATTTTTTAGGGGCTTTGATGGGTCTGGGGCTGCAGAGAAAATTAGTTGGTGATATTCTTGTTCATTCAGATTTCGCTCAGATTGTTGCAGCAGCTGAAATTGAGGATATTATTGAACTGAAACTGGATAAAGTGCATCAGGTACCTATTGAAGTTAAGGAAATTACTGAATCTGAAATAGTAAAACCTGTAAAGCATGAAAAAGAAATATTGACCACAGTTGCTTCTATGAGGCTGGATTCAGTTGCCAGTTCTGGGTTTGGGGATTCTCGCAGTAAAATGTCCAGAGATATAGAGAGTGAAAAGGTTAAATTAAACTGGAAAATCGAGTCAGATCCTGCAGCAGAAGTAGAGATTGGGGACTTAATTTCTGTTAGAGGTAGAGGTAGAGTTAAAGTGGAAGAAAAAAGAGGTATTTCAAATAAAGGAAGAATTAAGTTAACTTTAAAAAGATTGACTTAGTTGTAAAGGAGGTATATTTTGAAATTAAACCCGCTTGATATATATAATAAAGAATTTAAAAAATCAACTTTTGGCTATAATACAACTCAGGTTGATGAATTTTTGGATGATGTGGGAGTTGCATATGAACGTTTGCTGAAGGATTTAAATAACCTACAGGAAGAGAATCAGGAACTAAAAGAGAAAATAGATAGTTATGAGGATATGGAAGATAAACTCCAGAATACCCTTGACTCAATCCAGGGAACCGTCTCCGAAAGAATAGAACAGGCTGATAATGAGGCGCGAATGATAAAAAAAGAGGCAAGAATGAAGGCAGAGGAAATTAAGGAAAACGCTCGAAATCAGGTAGCTTCGGAAAAACGAAAACTTGAACAGCTGCGGGAACAGAGAAATTTCTTTAAAATTCGCTTTCAAACTTTACTGGAAAGTCATCTGGAAATGTTAAATGAGGAAAAGGAAGAATCTCTGAGAGGAGACTTTGATGAGTCTGATTTAGAAACAGAAAGTGAAATTGAAAACAGCAGTGATTTTGGAGAAAACAATTAAAATCTTTATCTAGATTGTCAGTTTTTAATAGATATCTAAGAGTGGGACTTGACTTATTTTTAATGATAGTTTATAATTGATAAAAATGTCATATAATTAAATTGATTTTGAAAGGGAGAGTATCAATTTTTAATAGTTTACAGCGAACCGGGTCTGGTGGAAGCCGGGAAACAAAAAGATTGAGAAGATCACCCTGGAGTCGGTATATGAATTGAGTAGTATATCCGTATTTCTGCGTTAAGGAATGCTAAGATAAAATTAGTAATTTAAGTTTAATTAAATTTTTATTTGCTAATTTTAATTAGGGTGGTACCGCGGTCTCTCGTCCCTTACAGGACAGGGACTTTTTTTATTTTTTAATATATTTTTACAGGAGGTTATTAAAATAAATGAGTTATAAAGAGACAATTAATTTGCCTAATACAGATTTTCCGATGCGGGCAAATTTAAGTGAAAGAGAAGTTGACTTTGAGAAATTTTGGGAAGAAAATGAGATTTATAAAAAAGCAGTTGAAAACAGAGAAGGAAATGAAGCTTTTATTTTACACGATGGTCCTCCCTATGCAAATGGTGATATCCATATTGGTCATGCATTAAATAAGGTTTTAAAAGATTTTATTACGCGTTTTTCAACACTTAAAGGTTATTATTCTCCTTATGTACCTGGTTGGGATACTCATGGCCTGCCAATCGAACATCAGGTTACAAGTGAGATGAGTGATGAAGAAAGAGCTGAGCTTACAGTTAGTCAGTTAAGAGAAAAATGTACTAATTATGCTTTAAATTATATTGATCGTCAGCGTGATCAGTT
>JASMSZ010000069.1:0-3102 GCA_041694515.1 Halanaerobium sp. | reverse complement strand
CAGAAAAAATCTTATATCTTAAGATCATAGACTACAATTATAAATGGTCAGAGAGAAGATTAAAAGGATTTTTAGCTGCTCGAGAAAAACTAATTCAACTATTTGAAGAAAGATATTAATTTATTTACACAAAATACTTGACGTTACCTCATGTTCTTGTTATAATGATAATAGAAATAATATAATTAAGATGAGGTGAGCCGTTTTTCATTTTTAGCTTTTATTAAACCAATTATAAATGGTAGAGCTTTTGATTTTAAGGAAATGCAGATTTCTCAGGAAAAACGTTTAGATGTAGTTATTACTTATCTTGAGCAGAAATATATAGTAGAGTTAAAGATTTGGCGAGGTAAAAAATATCATAAAGATGGTCTAAAGCAGTTAGCAGATTATCTTGATAAAGAAGAGTTAGATTAAGGTTATTTAATCATCTATGATTTTAATAAAAATAAAGAGTTTCGCAAAGATAACATAAGCTATGAGGATAAAGAAATGTTTGCTATCAGGGTTTAACTGAAATAGAGGTGGTGATAAGTATGACAGATAAAGCTAATGATATATCTTCATATTTTAAAGGGCATTTGCAGGAAATAAAAAAAGAAAAAGAGAAAATAGATAAATTGCTTAAGGAGTTAAATCAAAGGGTTAGAGTAGCTACTAAAACGATTGGTGAAAAATACAATCTAAAAAAATATATTTATTTGGGATGGAGTTTTCTTGGCTGTTTTAGATAAAAAACTATTAAATGTATTTTTATTATTGTGAATATTTTATCAAATTTTAAGATTAGAACATTGATTAATTCCTTGATTATTTATTTTATTATGTTATAATTTTAACAAAGATAGAGAAAAACAAATAAAAAACAAGTAGTAAATTAATTTATATTGTAATATTATTGAATATGTTTAATAAAAAAACAACTCAATAAAATTTTTTCTAGTATTAGTAAAAAAAATCACAAATAATTTCTTTAAAAAAATTATTAAAAATCAAGATATTGTTTGATATTAATTTACTATATAACTATATAGAAGCAATAACATTTAATATTTACCGTAACTAAGAGGTAAGGGAAGTACTACTATTTAATTATATAGTATTTGTGATATAAATAACAATATTTTGTGAAATTAAAAACATATTAAGGGGGAATTTGATTATGAAAGCTTTTGCTATGTTAAAAATAGGTGAGACGGGATGGATAGAAAAGGAAAAGCCTGTAGCTGGTCCATATGATGCTATAGTTAAACCATTGGCTGTAGCTCCCTGTACTTCTGACATTCACACTGTTTTTGAAGGTGGTGTAGGAGAAAGGAATAATATGATTCTAGGTCATGAAGCTGTGGGTCAGGTAGTTGAAATTGGGGATGAAGTGGAGGATTTTCAACCTGGTGATAAAGTAGTAGTACCAGCTATTACACCTAGCTGGAATACTCGTGAAATACAAAATGAAAGACATCAGCATTCTGGTGGTATGTTGGCAGGATGGAAATTTTCCAATATTAAAGATGGTGTTTTTGCTGAATATTTTCATGTAGATGATGCTGATATGAATTTGGCTCATTTACCAGAAAATATTTCGTTGGAATCAGCTGTAATGATAACTGATATGATGACTACTGGTTTTCATGGTGCTGAAATGGCTGAGATTGAATTTGGTGATACTGTGGCTGTAATTGGTATAGGTCCGGTGGGATTAATGGCAGTTGCCGGTTCTAGTCTGAAAGGTGCTGGTAGAATTATAGCTGTTGGTAGTAGACCTAATTGTGTGAAAGTGGCCCAAGAGTACGGTGCCCATGATATTATAAATTATAAAAATGGTGATACAGCTGAGCAGATTATGGATTTAACTGATGGAAAAGGTGTAGATCGAACAATTATCGCTGGAGGAAATATCAATATCTTTTCTACTGCTGTAAAGATAACCAAAGCTAACGGAAATATAGCCAATATTAATTATTTTGGTGAAGGAGAAAATATACCTATTAACCGTGCTGAATGGGGTTGTGGTATGGCTCATAAAACTATTCGAGGTGGCCTCTGTCCTGGAGGTAGAGTGCGTATGGAAAAACTTATTGAATTAGTTAAATATGAGAAAATAGATCCTTCAATGATGGCTACACATGTTTATGAAGGAATAGATAAAATAGAAGATGCTTTACTATTAATGAAAGATAAACCAAGAGATCTTATTAAGCCAGTTGTAAAAATGTAAGTTAGAAATATTTAAACTCCTGTTGTCAGATAAGATAACAGGGGTTTTTCAGTGTCACAAAAACACTACAGGAGATATCTGGTCAAAAAAATGAAGAATACAAGGAAATAGGCTATAAGATTGTAGATGAAGCAGTTGACTTTTTTAAAAAAAGAGATGTCAGGATAAAAAAAGTTGTTAAGATTGGTGATGACCCGGCAGATGAAATCTGTGATTTTGCTGAAAATAATGAGATAGATATGATAGTTATTGCTGATAAAGGACTGGGGAAAGTTAAAAGATTTTTACTGGGCAGTATAAGTGACAAAGTTGTGCATCATGCTCAGACTTCAGTACTTGTTGTAAAATAAAGAGGTTGTATAATTAATGTTGTGAAGAAAAAACTGTAAATCTAAAAATATCTAAATAAAAAAGGCATTTGCCTGGCTCCGTTGAATTAAATAGTTACAACACCAAAAATTCAATGAAGGAGTCAAGCAAATGCATAATAAGTTTATCACAGATTTAATGAATTTACCAGACCTGGTTGCAACAGATTTAATTCAAACTGAAGAATATTTAGTTTTTGTAGCTGACTATCAAAAAGATTATGTTAAATGCCCAGTCTGCGGTAAAAAAGCAGATAAAGTTCACGATAGAAAAGTTCAAATGGTTCAGGATACTCCTCTTCGAGATAAAAAAGTAGCTATTAGACTTGTAAAAAAACGCTATAGCTGCAGTCACTGCGGCAAAAGAGCAATACCTAAGAGAATAGAAAGCATTACTAAATATTCACGGAAAACAGAGCGTTTTAAAATGCATCTTTTAAAGCAGACTGATAGCCGTGATTACTCAAGAGTAGCAAAAGAACATGGTCTTAGCTATACCAGTATTCAAAACTCGGT
>JASMSZ010000068.1:0-9192 GCA_041694515.1 Halanaerobium sp. | reverse complement strand
AAATTGATGACCAGATAAACATAGCCACTTCGTCTTCAACGAATATACCTTGTTTACCTGGTCATCTATAACTTCAGTTTCAATGAAGTAAGTATATTTATCTGTAGATTATTTTATTCCTTTTTTGTATATTATTGCATAGTTACTGGCAGCACTTCCACCAATATTAAATGAAATACCGGTTTCTGCACCTTCTACCTGATGACCAATTGCATTACCTAAAATCTGTCTGGCGGCAAGTACAGCCATAGAGACTCCTGTAGCTCCAACTGGATGGCCCTTGGCTTTTAAACCACCAGAAACATTTACTGGTAATTTACCTCCAACCTCGACAATACCTTTACCCAATATTTCTCCACCTTTACCATCTTCCGCAATGCCTAAGGCTTCATAAGCAAGAAGTTCAGCAATAGTAAAGCAGTCATGGACTTCAGCAAAGTCTAAATCATCTACAGATATTTTAGCCTGTTTATATGCTTCTTTAATTGCTTTTTTACCAGCAGTAAATTCATATTTAGCTCTTTTATCCATTGCTAAATAATCAGAAGTCTGAACTAAAGAAGCAATTTCTACAAAATCTTTATCAAGCTTTTTAGCATTTTCTGTTCTTGTCATTATAATAGCAGCAGCACCATCAGAAATTAAAGAACAGTCATATAATCTCAGTGGTGGAGCAATCATAGGATTCTTCTTATCAGGCATATCCAATATTTCCTGATAATCACAATCCCAGGGCATTTGTGCCAGCGGATTTTCTAAAGCATTTCTATGATTTTTAGCAGCTATTTTAGCTAAGGTTTCTCTTAATACATCATCTTCAAATCCATATTTTTCTTTATATCCCTTTGCATATTCTGCAAAAAGACCGGGAAAAGTCATCCCGTTTGCACCTTCAGTTGCCCAGTGTGAAGCCATTGCTAACACCTTAGTAACACCTTTGGTATCAAGGGATGTCATTTTTTCAACACCTATAACCAGAGCGTAGTCAACTTCTCCTGCCTCAAGAGCATTTTTAGCTTCTCTGACTGCTGCTGAACCAGAAGCACATGCATTTTCTACTCTAGTAGCAGGAGTAAACCTTAAATCAGGATCAATATTCATTGTATAAGGAGCTATATGTTCCTGGTTGTTAAACCCTCCCCCGCTATAATTTGCAAGCCAAATTCCACCTATATCTCCAGCTTCAATCTCTGCATCTTCTAAAACTTCCCTTCCAATTTCTTCAATAAGTTCATAAACATCTTTATCTAATCTGCCAACCTTACTATGAGCTGTTGCAATAATACTAACTGACATCTTTTATCCTCCTTTAGAATCTTCAATTAAACGATCAGCCATTTCTGCTAGTTGATCAATCTGCATTTTTATTTCTTCAGTTGAAGCAGCAATATTTTCTAAAACTTTTGCCTGCTCCTCTGCAATATTATTAGCTGAATTAGCAGAATCCTTAATGTCCCGACTTTTTTTCTCAAGTGAATTTAGCAATTTTTTTATATCTTCAACTGATTCACTGCTCTGATTTGATAAATTTCTTATTTCATTTGCAACCACACCAAATCCGGCACCTTCCGCACCAACCCTTGCAGCTTCGATAGCAGCATTAATACCTAACATATTTGTCTTGGATGAAATAGAATTGATAAATTCTGAAACCTCTTCTATATTTGTCATTTTTTTATGAGATTCATCACTATATCTTTCTAATTCACCTAAAAGTGCCGACAGTTCTTGAGCCTGAGCAGCTATTTCTTCTGAAGAAGCGCTTAAATCTTCAGTATTCAATGCAAGCTCATCTGCCATCTCCCTTAGAGAATCCTGCCTTGCAGTATTTTCACCAAAGAAAACTGATCCAACAACCTTATTATTTTCAATAACTGGTAGAGCAATCCCTATATATCGTACTCCAAATAATTCTTTTTTATCTACTCTTGTTACAACCCGCTCTCTAGTGTTCATTGCTTTCATTACTACACTATCTTTTTTTAGTAAATCACCAATCTCAACCTGATGATCTAAAGTCTCACCAGGTTGATAAAAAAGATACTTTTCTCTGTCAGTAACTGCAACTGAAATATCATTTAAAGTCAGCTTATTAATATATGGTGCAATCTTAATAAAACAACCAAGTAGATTATTGTTCATTGATTTAACAACCCTTCCTTACCACACAACCACTTAACCTATTACTAAACCACCATCAACTGCTAATACAGTACCATTAACATAAGAAGCTTCATCAGAAGCAAGATATAAATAAGCATTTGCAATATCCTCTACTTTACCGAGTCTTTTCATAGGAGTTTTATCTCTCAATTGATCTAAAACTTTTTCTGGAACAGTTTCCATCATAGATGTATTAGTGTATCCAGGAGCTACTGCGTTTACCCTTACACCTTTTGGTGCAAGTTCTTTAGCCCAGGTTTTTGTTAGCCCAATAACACCAAACTTGGTAGCAGCATAGTTGGTTTGACCAATATTTCCGTATAGTCCAACTACAGAGGAGGCATTAAGAATTACTCCCTTACCCTGATCCATCATTTTTTCAGCTGCAAATTTACTGCAGTTAAACACTCCTTTTAAGTTAATATCAATCACTCTATCCCACTGAGCTTCATCCATTTTCACCAGGAAACCATCAGCAGTAATACCCGCATTATTAACTAAAATATCAACTTTTCCAAATTTTTCTGCAGTTTTTTCAATCAGATTTTTAGCACTATCCATTTTTGAAACATCTACCTCAATAAATGTCGCTCTGCCAAATTTTTCATTAATTTCTTCTGCAGCTTTTTTACCATTCTCCACATCAAAATCGGCAATAACTACTTCTGCACCCTCTCTGGCAAAAGTTTCAGCAGTTTTTTTTCCAATACCTTTTGCAGCACCTGTAATAATAGCAACCTTATCTTCTAATCTCATTATAATTCCTCCTATTAATTTTTTAAAAATATTTTACGAACTTTAATCTTTAAAATTGTTTCAAATGACAAATTATATTTCTTCTTATAAAGAATAAAAACTGAAAATTATTGAATTTTAATTATTTTCCAAGATGCTTTTGATTTATTTTTTTAATACTACAGAAAGGCTAAACTGTCTTAACTATTTAATGTATAAGAACTTTGTTTGAAATATTTAACCCCTCTGCAGCAAATTTATAATTAATATATTACATTAGTTATTAATAAATACCAGTTACTAAATAGAATACTGAAATGACTACAGCAGAAAAGATCGGTAATAAGATTGTATTAAATGCAATATCTTTATAACTTTCTTTATGTGTTAAGTGAGTTACCGCTAAGAGTGTTATTATTGCACCACAGTGTGGTAAACTATCTAATCCACCAGCAGCCACAATCATAACTCTGTGTAAAACAGGTCCTGGAATACCCATTGCTAAAAAGTCTTCGGCTAATACTTCAAGAGCAATAGCAGTACCACCAGAAGAAGATCCAACAATACCGGCAAGTAAAGTAGTTGAAATACCTACTTTAAAGATAGAGGGAATTGTCATAGCTACAATACCACTCTTAACACTAGCAAAAGCGGCTAATGATTTGATAACTCCACCATATCCTACCTCAGATGCAGTGTTAAAAATAGGTAATAGAGCACCAACTGAACCATCAAATACTTTCTCATTTCTTTCAGGTATAAATTTTTTCATAGAGATAAGAACAAATACTACTGCAACTGAAAGCGCGATAACAACAGGCCAGGTTCCATTAATAGAGCCGCCAACAGCCTGATACTTATCAACTACCGATGGACGTTCAAACCACCAGTTTGTCAAAATAAAGTTCAAAATAAATACAATAACTATAGGAGTGATTGCAAGTCCAAAGCTTGGAAGATTGTCTTCTTCTAAGTGTAAATCTGCATCATCATGATCTCCATAGCCTTCACCGGCAGCCTGCATCTTATCGGCTCTGTAATTTAAATATTTCACACCACCAAAGAACATAATTGAGGCAGCAATAATACCAAGTACAGGTGCAGCATAAATATCTGTATCAAAATACACTGTAGGCATTGTATTAATATACTGTGGTGAACCCGGTAAAGCAGTCATTGTAAAGGTAAATGCACCCAGAGCAATTGCACCAGGAAGCAGACGTTTTGGAATATTAGCTTTCTTTAATAATGAAGCTCCAATTGGATACATGGCAAATACAACAACGAATAATGAAACACCACCATAAGTTAAAAGAGCTGTAGCAAAAACAACAGCTGTAATGGCTCTTTCAGGTCCGAATTTTTCTGCTACAAAATCAGCAATAGCAGTAGCGGCCCCGGAAACCCCCATTAATTTACCGAAAATTGCACCAGTTAAAAATACTGGAAAATAATTTGCAATATAACCAGCAGCTGCAGGCATAAACTGTGTTGACAGCGCATGCAGTGGTGGAATCTCACCGGCCATCAAAGCTGCAGCCATAGCTAAAATCGGTGCTAAAACAAGTACACTTACCCCTTTGTAAGCAAAATACATTAAAGCAATTAATGTTGCAAGAATAGCAAGAACTCCTAACATACTTTTTCTCCTCCAATACATTTTATAATTTATTAGTTTATATGATTCTTATCAATCAATGTCAGCTTCTAAATTCATTAGTCCTTTTGTAAATATTCTTTTATCCATTTCTTTACAGTCATCAGCAACAATAGGATCAAAATCCATCTGGTCTAATATATCTTTCTGCATATCAACTCCAGGGGCTATTTCTGTAAGAACTATTCCTTCTTCAGATAATTCGAATACTGCTCTTTCTGTGATATAAATTACTTCCTGATTTTTCTCAACAGCATATTCACCACTAAATGAAATTTGTTCTACTTCATCTACTAGTTTGGTAATCTTACCTTCCTGTTTAATCTCCAACTTACCATTATCAACCTCAACTTTTAGACCACCTGCTTTAAAAGTTCCACAGTAAATTACCTTTTTAGCATTCTGAGTAATATTTACAAATCCACCCACCCCAGCAATCCTAGGACCAAATTTACTTACGTTAACATTACCTGTCTTATCAGCCTGTGCCAGACCTAAAAATGCAACATCAAGTCCACCGCCATCATAGAAATCAAACTGAGATGGCTGATCTATAATTGCTTCAGGATTAGTTGAAGCACCAAAACTTAATCCACCAGCAGGAATTCCTCCTACAGGTCCTGCCTCAACTGTAAGATTCATTTCATCACTTACACCTTCTTCTGAAGCAACAGAGGCTACCCCTTCTGGCATACCAATTCCTAAATTAACTATAGCATTTGGTACTAATTCCACTGCTGCCCTTCTTGCAATAATCTTTCTCTCATTAAGAGCAAGAGGTTTCAATGAACCGAGAGGTACTCTTGTTTCTCCGCTGTATGCTGGATTATACTGCTCAGCAAAAGACTGCATATGGTCTTTTTCATCTTTCACAACTACAACAGCATCTACATAGATACCTGGGATAACAACTCTATTTGGATCAAGACTGCCAGCTTCTGCAACTCTTTCAACCTGCACAATTACTTTACCACCGGAGTTTTTAGCTGCCTGTGCAATAGACAATGTTGCTAGAGGCATTGCTTCTTTTTCCATTGAAATATTACCTTTTTCATCAGCAGTTGTTCCTCTTAAAATCGCTATATCAACGGGAACTGGTTTATATCTTAAATATTCATTTCCATCTAGTTCAATTAACTCAACAATGTCTTCGGTTGTAATATCATTTAACTTACCCCCCTGTACTCTAGGATCAGCTAAAGTCTTTAAACCTACATGAGTAATCGTGCCGGGCTTGCCGGCTGCTGTATCTCTAAACATATGGGTTATTACACCCTGTGGTAAGTTATATCCTTCAATCTTATTTTCATTTACTAATTTACCTAGTTTAGGCGCTAAATTCCAGTGTCCACCGATAACTCTCTTTATTAAACCAACATGCCCAAAGTGATTTAGACCACGGTCTTTACCATCACCCTGACCTGCTGCATATAATAAAGTAAGATTTTCTGGTTTTGAAGTTTCAATAAATCTTTCTTCTACTGCTTTAGTTATTCCCTCTGCATGACCAAAACCAACAAAACCACTTGTAGCAATAGTATTTCCATCTTTGATTAAATTTAATGCTTCTTCAATTTCAACAACTTTGTTTTTACGCATTATTTGTCCTCCTGTTTAATAAAATAAATAATTATGGCACTAAATAAGACGAAATGTTTTTAGTATTTATCTCCCCCCTTTCAAATAAGATTTTACATTTAATTATATCTGCTTTAACACATATAATTAGCTTATCTGATAAATTTATTAATAAGTTTTTGTTAAATCACAGTTTAACTACGTTTTACTATGGTTGCTGCTCCCTGGCCCCCACCAATACACAGAGTAGCTAATCCATATTTAGAATCACGTTTTTTCATTTCATGTAATAATGTTACCAAAATTCTATTTCCACTACAGCCTATGGGATGACCAAGAGCAATTGCTCCTCCATTTACATTAGTAATATCAAGATCGAATCCTAATTCTTTTTTAACAGCAAGTGACTGGGCTGCAAATGCTTCATTAGCTTCAATTAAATCCATTTCTTCAACATTCATATCTGCTTTTTCCATAGCTTTTCTGGTAGCAGGAATTGGACCTGTGCCCATAATTTTGGGATCTACTCCACCAGAAGCATAGGAAACAATAGTAGCCAATGGTTTAACTCCTAATTCTTCAGCTTTTTCTTTGCTCATTAATACAATAGCAGAAGCACCATCATTTATACCGGAAGAATTACCGGCTGTAACTGTACCATCTTTTTTGAAAGCTGGACTTAAATTTGCAAGCTTATCAGCAGTAGTTCCAAAACGTGGATGTTCGTCCTGATCAAATACCTTTGGATCTCCTTTTCTTTGAGGAATTTTTACAGGTACTATTTCATCTTCAAAACGACCCTCTTTGATAGCTTTTTCTGCTCTCTGTTGACTTTGGGCTGCAAATTCATCCTGCTCTTCTCTAGTTAAATCCCATTTTTCAGCAATATTTTCTGCAGTTACTCCCATGTGATAATCATTAAATGCATCCCAGAGACCATCTTTAATCATCATATCAACTAATTTACCATCACCCATTTTATTTCCCCAGCGGCTTCCTTCAGCAGCATAATTACTTTGACTCATACTTTCCATTCCACCGGCAACAATTATATCTGCATCTCCAAGTAAAATGGCTTGAGCTGCAAGATTAACTGTTTTAAGTCCAGAACCACAAACTTTATTGATAGTAGTAGCTGGAACTTCATAAGGAACCCCAGCATTTACTGAAGCCTGACGAGCAGTATTTTGGCCCAAACCTCCCTGAAGTACATTACCCATTAATACTTCATCAATATCTTTACCTTCAATACCGGCTCTCTTGATAGCTTCTTTAATAACTACTTCACCAAGTTTAACAGCTTCCACATCTTTTAGGCTTCCACCAAAACTACCAATAGCTGTTCTTGTTGCACTTACTATTACAACTTCTTTCATTAATGATAACCTCCATTTTTTGATTATTCATAATTATTCAAAAATAAGAATAAAAAAACTGTTTTAAAACTAAATCTACTCATTCTATAAATCAAGGCTGAAAAGAAATATGGTTTTTCTAGCACCTGACTTGCAAATTAAAATAAATTTAAATTCTAAAACAGAAATCTTATAGCATCTTATGTTATTGCTTATTATATTAATTATTATATTCTGATTAATTATAAATTTTGAATTTGAAATTATATTTTGACTTTTCATCTATATTATAATGCAACTTTTATGCCAAAAAGGTGAAATAGGTCATATTTTTTTATGATTCCTGTTATAGAGGTTTTGATAAGTTTTTCTCAATTTGTTTTAAATTTATTTTTTGCTTTAATAATTAATCTAGAATTTTTTTGTGTATATTTTTTTCTACATATTGTAGTATTATACCTACAAGTTACTTGATTCACTATCTTTAATAATTATATATAACAGCAAAAAATATTTTTTGCTGTTATATATATTTGAACTGTCATTTAAAACAAATTTATTCTTCACCAAGTACCTGGTCAAATGCCTCTGTCAGCATTGGAATAATTTTATGAAGATCACCAACAATACCATAATCACAAATATCAAAGATTGAAGCCTCTCGATCAGTATTAATAGCAATAATAATGTCAGAATTATTCATACCTGCTCTATGCTGAATAGCTCCAGAGATACCACAGGCAATATATAATTTGGGTTTAACAGTTTTACCAGTCTGACCAACCTGATGTTCTTTATCAATCCAACCTTCATCTACAACAGCACGCGAAGCTCCTACTTCACCGTTTAGTGCTTCTGCAAGATTTTCAATTACAGAAAATCCTTCTGGATCACCAACTCCACGACCACCTGAAACAATAATATCAGCCTGCTCCAGGTTTACACTGTGCTGAGCTTCTTTAACAATTTGAATTATTTCAGTTAAAAGATCCTCATCTCCAAATTCTGGACTAAATTTAAAAATAACACCTTCTTTTGTTACTTCTGATCCTAAATCATCAGCATTGATATCTGCATCTAAGTACTCAATCTTTCCAGTACGATCATAGTCAGCTTCTTCTTTAGTCATAACTCCAGGTCTAACTGTAGACATCTGTGGGCGATGGTCAGGACAAATAATTGTTGCCATTAGGTTACCGCCAAATGCCGGTCTTGTCTGAAGTAAGATTTTGCGTTCTTTATCAATTTCCAGCCTGGTACAGTCAGCAGTAAGTCCGGTATTAATTCTTGCAGAAACTCTAGGGCCTAGATCGCGGCCGTTATGAGTTGCTCCCAGTAGTACAATCTCCGGCTTACATTTATTGATAAGTTCAGCCACAACCTTAGTATATGGGGCAGTTCTATACTGCAGTAATTCTTCATCTTCTACAATATAAACCTTATCTGCTCCCTGAGCTACTAACTCTTTTCCGGCTTTGCTTAAATCAGAACCTAAGACTACTGCTGTCAGTTCTTCATTTAATTCATCTGCTAATTTTCTACCTTCAGATACCAGTTCTAGAGAAACATTTAATAGTTCATTATTTCTCTGCTCTGCCAGTACCCAGACTCCACTATATTCAGAAATATCAACAGCAGTTTTACTCTCATTCTGCTCAATTTCAATTGCATCTACAGGGCATACTTTAACACAGGCACTGCAGA
>JASMSZ010000067.1:0-1409 GCA_041694515.1 Halanaerobium sp. | reverse complement strand
TCCCAGCCAGAATATGTAACTTTAAATCCAATGGATACTGCTGAAGTAGAAAAATATCTCAAGCAGCAGAGCTCTTAAATGAGCTTCTGCAGGAGTGGTATTCAAAGAAATTTTTAACTAAATGCGACAACTTTCTTGACAAACACCGTTTCTCTGATTTTTGATAACCGTTCCATGTATATGGATATTTTAACAGGAAAAAATGAAAAAGATTTTGCCAAAGATACTGTTTATCGTTTTATGAAATCTATCAATATTAACTGGATACAGTTCACAACCCTTTTATCTGGTAGAATCATTGATGACAGCATTGAGCATTTAACAAATAATGATCGTGTAAACGTTCTGATTATTGATGATACAACCTTTGAGCGTTCAAGATCCAAAAAAGTTGAACTGCTTACCAAAATATATGATCATGCCAAAAAACAGTATAAATTTGGCTTTAGATTACTTACTCTGGGCTGGTCAGATGGAAACACATTCCTGCCAGTTAATGGCTGTCTGCTCTCTACTAAAAACTCTAAAAATCGAATTAATGAAGCAGTTGAAGTTGACAAACGTACTGTCGGTTATTCCAGAAGAAAACTTGCTCAGACTAAAGCTACTAAAGTTATGCTTGAACTGCTTGAAGCTGCTAAAAAAGCAGCTATTCCAGCATCTCATGTACTTTTTGATACCTGGTTTTGTTCTCCATCTTCTCTGATTGCTATCAAAAATATTGGCTATGATGTAATAGCCATGGCTAAAAAGACCTCTAAAGTGCATTATCTTTACAAGGGTGAAATGCAGCCTTTAACAAAGATCTTCAGAGAAAACAGAAAACGTCGTGGTAGATCTCGTTATCTTCTTTCTGTAGAAGTTACTGTAGTTAAAGATGGACAGTCTATCCCTGCCCGTATTGTCTATGTTCGCAACCGAAACAAACGAAATGAATATCTTGCTCTAATAACTACTGACATGAAGTTAACTGAAGAAGAAGTTATCAGAATCTACGGCAAACGCTGGGAGATAGAAGTATTCTTTAAGGTTTGCAAGTCATATCTAAAGCTGAGTAAAGAATGTAGATCATTATCATATGATGCTATGACAGCTCATGTAGCAATAGTCTTTACCAGATATATGTTACTGTCGGTAGAAAACAGAAAATATGCAGATGACAGGACACTTGGACAAATGTTTTATCTTCTGGTTGATGAAATGGCAGATATCACTTGGATTCAAGCTATACATATGCTGATGGAAGTTTTTATTACAACCATTAAAGATAAATTATCATTAACTTCAAAACAGCTGGATCAGCTTTTAGAAGCATTTATTATGGCATTACCAGAAAATTTAATAGAATATCTACCAGTATCTGCCTAAAACAGTGAAAATCACATTACTTAAATTCTGCTAAATATTGA
>JASMSZ010000066.1:0-2224 GCA_041694515.1 Halanaerobium sp. | reverse complement strand
CTTTTTTAATATCTAATTCTACTATTTCTTGATTGAATTGACCTAAATTAACTGTAGGTTCTAGTTTATAATATTCAGTTTTAATTAATCTACCTTCTCTATTCCAGTCATCTGCTTCCATACTTGTCGGTTTTTCTGATTTAACTGCTCCTTCTTTAACCTGACTTACATATCTTAAGGACCCATTGGCATAATGGAGAATTATGTCTCCTGGTTTAACTTCAGTCATTGTCTCCCAATGATACTGAGTTGTCCCACCTTTACTTTCTATTGGTGCCCAGAGTATTCCTTCACTTTTTTCGGCTTCCATAGTTTGACCTTGGTTAACCCACCAGACATTTGGATCAAATTTATTATATGTAATATCAGTCTCTTCACCTTTAATTAATTCAATTTCGTATTCATTACTATTTTTTTTGAGAAATTTAAGTTTTGGTCGTTCCTGACCACTTCCATAGCTGCTATCTTCTTCAAATTTTTGATACCAAAAAGGTAATTCATCTTTTAAAACATTAGCAAAGTCCTGTCTCCACATGATCCGATAGCGGTCTAAGCTTATATGTTCAAACCTAGCATAATACTCTTCCTCATTGTAATTCAAAATAATTTCTTTATTGCTACCTTCTTCAATATCCTCTATTTCAAAATATTTGATTATATCTTTTGGAATTCCAGTTTCATTATTATGTAGTACTGATTTATCAATAATTTTAAGAAAAATATTTTCTGCAAGTATTCTCCAGAAGTTTGAAGAATACAGTATTTTATCTCTATTATTTTTTTCTATTTCTTTTCTAAAGTTGTCTATTGAACCATATTTATCTAATACTTTTTCTAGTCTGCTATTTGCTAAAGGATTGGCTCCCATGATAGAGAGGCTTTTATATCCAAATTCATCCATTAATACCTTTTCAGAGGGTATATCTAAAATATGAACATCATTTAAACAAAATATATATTCAAAGGGAGTCCCATCACTTTCCCATATATATTCCGCCACTTCTTGATTATGAAAACGATATTTAAATATCCCTGACATTACAATCTTTTTGTTATTGTACATTAAACAGAGATCATCTTCATTCATTCTGGCCCAGACATTATCTTTATTTTTGTTATCTGGAAAGCCCCAGCATTTCATTTTAGCATCAGGATAAATCGAGACTAAATCATTATATGTAGCTTCTGAAATCATATTTTTCTCATATAATTCATTGATATCAACAGCGCTTTTGATAGTTCTATTGAAATTTGTTTTTTCTCCTATGATTAAATAGATTCTTTTATCATTATCAGCCATTTTTATGCTCCTTATTTAATAAGCTATTATAATTGATCATATTTCTCTTTTGAGTTATATGATTTTTCTACAGGATATTTCTTTTTATTCTTTTCTAATTTCTTTTTTACAGCTGCATCTAAATCAATATCTAATTTATCAGCCATTAAAGTACAATAAATCAATATGTCTGCTAATTCATCCTGCAGTTCTTGATAATTATTTTCTACTGTTTCCTTAGAATTATTCCACTGAAATAGCTCTAACAACTCCGCTGCTTCTAAAGAAATAGAAATAGCCAAATCTTTTGGGTTGTGAAATTGAGACCAGTTACGATCATCTCGGAATTTAATGATTTTTTCTATTAAATTTTTATCCATTATTTCAACTCCAATCTGATAATTAAGTTATAAACTCAAATCAGTAGCTTTAACCTGGAAGATAGTATTTTTAGCTGGTATAAAGCTATCCTGATTAATTTCAGAACTCACCTGGACTCTGACATCAACACCATCATCTCTGGCATTCTGATCTCCACCCCAGGTAACACCTTTTCGTGAGATATTATTTTCCGAAAGTTCTTCTTTACATAATAACCCAACCATAATCAAAGGTTTTATTATCTTCCCAATATATAATTAGTTTAAATTAATTTTTTTCATCTAAATACATACTTCTTGAAACATACTGTTTTTCCTTTATTCACAAGTCGCCAAATTCTGCCAGTTTTTCACGTCTCACAGCAACCACTCCTTATCTGAACTTTCATCTTTGGGAGCTGCCTCGAGCAGCTCATCTCTAACTGCAGCAGGTAAATACATTAATTGCTCATTGTGGCGGTTAACTTCCTGATAAAGTTTCATAAAATGACTGCGTACATAATTATTATTGCAGTCACTATGACAGATCGCTGTAAAAGTTGCACAGTCTCTCTGACTTTAGGTG
>JASMSZ010000065.1:0-8404 GCA_041694515.1 Halanaerobium sp. | reverse complement strand
GAATTCATTAAAGAATTGAACAGTGAAATGTTTGAGCGCTACCCCGGCATCTTAATGATTGCCGAAGAATCCAGTGCCTGGCCGCTGGTTACAGCTCCTGTTCATGATGGCGGTCTCGGCTTTAATTTCAAGTGGAATATGGGCTGGATGAATGATACTTTAGATTATATGGAGAATGATCCGGTTTATAGAAAATGGGAACATAACAAGCTAACCTTCTCCAGTATGTACAGTCAGAGTGAGAATTATGTGCTGCCAATGTCACACGACGAAGTCGTCCACGGTAAAAAATCACTGCTTGATAAAATGCCTGGAGATTACTGGCAGAAGTTTGCCAATTTACGACTTCTATTTACCTACATGTACGCCCATCCCGGCAAAAAGCTTCTCTTTATGGGCGGAGAATTTGGTCAGTTTATTGAATGGAATTATAAGCAGGATTTGGACTGGCTTTTACTTGACTACGAAAAACATCAGCTAACCCAGGACTTTATGCAGGAGTTAAATCAGGTTTATCGTAAAGAAAAGGCTCTCTGGGAACTTGATCATGAACATGCAGGTTTCCGCTGGATAGAAGCAGATGACTATGAACAGAGCGTAATCAGTTTTATCAGAAATTCTGAAAACGAAGCCCAGCAGCTGGTTATTATTTTAAACTTTACTCCAATTCCCAGAGATAAATACCGGATTGGAGTACCTGGACCCGGAGAATATGAACTGCTCTTAAACAGTGATCAAAAAGTTTTTGGTGGTTCAGATTACGAAACTGCTGCCAGAGTTAAGACTGAAGAAATTCCTTATCACGGTTTTGATCATTCTATCAGCATCAATCTGCCACCCCTGGCTGGAATCTACTTAAAGTACAAGCAGCCAACCAAAAAGAAGGAAAAAATAAAGAAAGTCAAAAAATCAACCCAGGAAAAGAAAGTATCCGAAACTAAAAAATCTAAGAAGTAGTAGTTTAGCTTCAATTTTCAAAGGAGGTAATAAATATGCCAAAAGAAGAAATGGTGGCCATGCTGCTTGCCGGCGGTAAAGGTACACGGCTGGGGGTTTTAACAAAAAACATTGCCAAACCTGCAGTCCCCTTTGGTGCCGAATACAGGCTAATTGACTTTCCCTTAAGTAACTGTACAAATTCTGGGATCACAACTGTTGGTGTATTAACTCAGTATAAACCACTGGTTTTAAACAGCTATATAGGCAGCGGCAGCTCCTGGGACCTCGACCGCCATAATGGTGGAGTCACAGTCCTTCCTCCTTATGTTAAAGAAGGGGGAGGCTCCTGGTATAAAGGAACTGCAGATGCAATTTATCAAAATATTGAATTTATCGACATCCATGATCCAGAATATGTACTGGTTCTTTCTGGAGACCACATTTATAAAATGGACTATGCAGAAATGTTAAATTACCACAAGGCTAAAAATGCTGATATCTCTATTGGAGTTCTCGAAGTCCCCTGGGAAGAAACCCACCGCTTTGGGATAATGAACACCAATGAAGATCAAAAAATTATTGAATTTCAGGAAAAACCAGAGAATGCTAAAAACAATCTGGCCTCAATGGGGATTTATATTTTCAACTGGGAATATTTGCGTAAATATCTGATTGAGGAAGCCGAAGCAAATGATGATTCAGCCGGTGATTTTGGCCACAATATTATTCCCAAAATGATGGCTGATAATCTCAACTTCTATGCCTATACATTTAGAGATTACTGGAAGGATGTAGGAACTATAGAAAGTTACTGGCAGGCTCATATGGATCTCTTAGGCGAAAAACCTGAGCTTGATCTGCAGGATAGAAATTGGGTTATCTACAGTGTTAATCCCAACCGTCCTCCCCAGTATCTCTCGGAGGATGCGGAGGTAGATAATTCAATGATCAATAAAGGAACTCAAATTATGGGAACAGTTAAAAACTCTGTTCTCTTCTATGGAGTTAAGGTGGCTCAGGATGCAATTGTTGAGGACTCTGTTATCCTTCCCAACACCAGAATCAGCAGTGGAGCTAAAATTAAGAACTCTATTGTTGGCAGAAATGTAATCGTCGAAAAAGATTCAAAAATAGGGATTGAAGCAGCTGAGGAAAATACTGAGGATGAATTAAAGATCACTGTAATCGGTGATGATGAGGTCATTCCAGAAGCCTCAAATATTAAAGCAGGAATGGTGGTGGGATAAATGATGATGACCCCGATCTATAAAAAAGGCGGAGCAAATATGAATAATGTAATGGCTATTATTAACAATGCCCTTGATGAGTCATTTCTGGATAAACTAACCGGTCACCGTTCTTTAGCATCTGTTCCTTTTGGAGCTCGCTACCGGCTGATTGACTTTCCTTTATCCAATCTTGTTAACTCTGGTGTAACCAATGTTGGTCTGCTGCTGCAGACAAAGTATCGTTCCCTGATGGACCATATTGGTTTTGGTAAGGCCTGGGATTTAGACCGCAAACGCAACGGGCTCTTTATCCTGCCTCCAGCCCATATTTATCAGGCAAATCGGGCTTATAAGGGAGACCTGCAGAACTTTGCCAGCAATATCGATTATATTAAACGCAGCACCCAGGAATATGTTATCATCGGCAGCCCAAATGTTGTGGCCAATATTGACTACCGGGATGCCTTTAAGTACCATGTGGAAAATAAAAATGATATTACAATAATTTACCGTGAACTTGATGTTTTCCGCCGTGATACAACCTATACTGTGATCAACACTGATGATAATGACCGGATTATTGATATGAAGGTTGATCCCAAAAAGAATTTTTACAAAAAAATATCAATGCAGAAATATATTATGAAGAAAGAACTGCTGCTTGATATTATTGATGATTGTATTTCCAAAGGGGAATGGGATTTTGTCAAAAATGCTATTATTGGAAACCTGAAAAATTTAAAAGTTTACGGCTACCCCTTCCGTTCCTACGCAGCTGTCATCAATTCGATTAATGGCTACTATAAAAGCAATCTTGAACTATTAAAGCCAAATGTCTGGCAGGATCTTTTTCTTAAAAATGGTCCAATCTATACCAAACCTAAAGATGAGGCCCCTACTGCCTATAAAAATGGAGTAAATGCCCGCAACATTCTGGCAGCAAATGGCTGCTCAATTAAAGGTGAGGTAAAAAATAGTATTTTATTTAGAGGTGTTAAAGTTCATCCCGGAGCAGTAATTAAAAACTCAGTTATTATGCAGAAATCAGAAATTGGTGAAAATGCCTATCTGGAAAATGTAATTCTGGATAAGGGAGTGCAGATAACTGCCGATAAATCACTTAAGGGAGATACCAATTTACCAATGATCATTGCTAAAAATACTATCGTTTAATTTAAATTAAAAACTAGATAAATTATTTAAAGGCAGGGGAAAATTCCCCTGCCTTTGCTTTACTTTAATTTTTTGATTTAATTTTTCTGTTGATCAGGCAGCCTGATCATTTTCTACTTCCAGTAAATAATCATCCTTTTCCCTGACAATTACTCCAGCCAGAACAACCAGAGCAATCAAGTTTGGCGCTGCCATCAGCCCGTTTAAAGTGTCAGCTAAAAGCCAGATTGGTTCTAAAGCACCAACTGCACCCACAAAAAGCAGGACTACAAAAATAAAGCGGTATGGTTTTACTATTTTCTTACCGAATAAATACTTCCAGCTTTCTTCTCCATAAAAACTCCAGGTAAGCATTGTAGTATAGGCAAAAATTATGATACTAATATTAATTATATAACCACCTGGACCGGGCAGGCCACGAGTAAATCCTTCTGCTGCCAGAACTGCACCTGTTTCTCCAGTTCCCAGAGCACCGGTTAGTAAAATTACTAAAGCTGTAATTGTACCGACAACGATGGTATCAATAAATACTTCCCAGATACCCCACATTCCCTGACGGGTAGGCTTATTCCGTGCCTGAGCATGGACCATAGAAGCTGCTCCCAGCCCGGCTTCATTAGAAAACACACCGCGGGCGATACCAAAGCGAACTGCCATCCTGACTGAGGCACCTGCAAAACCTCCAAAAGCTGCTGTCGGATTAAAAGCACTACTTACTATCTCGGCCAAAACTGCTGGCACCTGTGTGATATTGGCAAAAATTATAACTGCACCACCGATAAAATAAAAGGCTGCCATTAAAGGAACTAATTTTTCTGCTACCTTTCCAATTCTCTTAATTCCTCCCAGAACAACCAGTCCCACCAAAAACGATACAGCAAGACCTGTAATCCAGCTCGGGACAGCAAAACCATCTTCAGCTGCATGCGCCAGAGTATTCGACTGCACCATATTTCCAATACCAAAAGCTGCCATTCCGGCAAAAAATGCATATAAGGAAGCCAGCCATTTCCAGCGGCCGCCCATTCCCTTTTCTATATAATACATAACTCCACCACTGTACTCATCTTCACCGGTCTTTTCTCTAAATTTAACTCCCAGCTGAGCCTCAGCAAATTTGGTCGCCATTCCTACCAGCGCAGAAATCCACATCCAGAAAACTGCTCCCGGGCCACCAAGTGATAGAGCTGTAGATACACCGGCAATATTTCCAACTCCCAGTGTTGCTGCCATCGCTGAACTAATAGCCTGAAAAGATGATAAAACACCTTCTTCATTCTCAACATCTCTCCGAAAATAGCGGCCAAAACTTTTGTCCCAGGACAGTTTAAAATGCTTAAACTGTAAAAAATCAAGCCTAATTGTTAAATAAAGACCTGTTCCCACCAGTAAAAATAAAAAAGGTGGTCCCCAGACAATCGAATTAACTGTACTATTAATTGATAAAAACCATTCTAACATAAATTTCCTCCCTGTCTTCTCTAATTATAAATTTATAATGATAAAAAAATTATATCATAAATCTAAAATATTAAAATGATTATCCATGTATACATTGGCTTTCTGGATGATTTACGCTGATTCTCTTACAACTAATTCCACATCGAGAATATTTTTCTGCTCAATTTCTTCTCCTGCTATTTCTTTAAGCAGAAGCTCTACTGATTTTCTGGCAATCTCTGCTGCCTGCTGCCTGATTGTAGTTATTTCGGGACTGTAGAGGCTGGCCAGCTCCAGATCATCATAACCGATAACCTTTAAATCCTCCGGCACCCTGATTCCATTTGCTGCTGCTTCTTTAATCACAGCTGCAGCAATCAAATCACTGCTGGCAAAAATACCATCAACAACTCGAGCTGAGTCAAAAATTTCTCGGGCCAGTTTTCTGTACTCCTGGCGGTCAAAACTGTTTAACTGACACTGATAATCCTCAACTTTTAAACCGGCGGCATTAATCGTCTGTTTAAAAGCCTGGTAGCGCTGATTGGAAAGCAAATCAAGTTCCAGACTGCCGCCAATATACGCAACTTTCTCTGCCCCTGCTGCCAGTAAGTGCTCGGCTGCCAGTTTTCCCCCCTTAAGATTATCAGAACAGATATAGGGAATGCCTTCAAACTGGCGGTCAAAAGTCAGTACCGGCAGGTCAACCTTCATTTCAGCAGCAATATCTAAGGTATGGCTGGCCAGAAAAATTCCATCTACCTGCTGAGCTCTGAGCATATTGATATAATCTTTTTCCTTAGCTGCCTCCATCTGCGAGTTACAGAGCATAATCTTATAGTCATTCTGATAGGCAAATTCTTCAAAATAAGATAATAGACTGCTGAAAAAGGGATGCTTAACCGCCGGCAGAATCACTCCTAAAATATTTGATTTCTTTTTGGAAAGTGATCTGGCAACAGCATTCGGTCTGTAATTTAACTGATCCATCACCTGATAAACCTTATCCCGGGTCTCTTCTGCTATGTAGCCGCGATTGTTGATCACTCTTGAGACTGTAGTAACTGTTACCCCTGCTTTTTCGGCCACATCCTTCTGAGTGGTCATCTTTAATCAACCTCCTTAGTTAAAAACCCCTTAAATTAATAGTTTTAAACTATTTCAACTTAAGGGGCTCATTGTTAACTTATCTATTAAAATTTTTAGTTTTAAATCAACCGAGATATTTTTAGAGTCCTAACTTCTCCATTTTTTCTTTTTCCTGATCAAAATACTGAATCTCAAAACTATCCTGACTGAAGTCTGCCTCTAAAACTGCTTTAGCATCACCATTCTGCCAGCTGATCTTAAGTTCTTCTTCCCGCTCAGAATCATGGATAGTATAGTCACCGGCAAAAGCAGGATAGGAATTGCGGAATTCCATCAATTTAACCAGCTTCTGAACTACCGGTCTTTTAACCTCAGACTCAATTTCTGCCTTAGAATAATAGTGGCGGTTAATATTGCGCCCTACTTTTGTCTCTTCCAGTAATTCAATGTCATTTTCTCCGGCCAGCATCCCTACATAGTAAACCTGGGGAATTCCGGGGGCAAAAAACTGAACTGCCCTTGCTAAAAGGTAAGAATCATCGTTATTTCCCAAAGCAGAATAATAACTGCAGTTTATCTGGTAAATATCTAAGTTGTCATAGGCCTCACTGCTGTAAACTTTTTTTACATTGGAGCCGCGCTGGTAGAGCATTTCTCTGGTTTCTTCTATCTCCTGATCGGTCATTAGGTCTTTAACATCAACTACCCCAATCCCATCATGAGTATCCAGGGTTGTGTACTGATTGGCAGGTGCTTTTTTAAGCCAGTCTCTTAAGCGTTTGGATGTAGAGCTGTAAATTGAGTGCAGTAAGAGCATCGGCAGAGAAAAATCATAAACCGGGTGTCCCTTCTCAGCAATTTTAAGCTGAATTGAATGGTGCTCGTGGATTTCCGGTAAAATTTCCACATCTTTTTCAGCCAGAATATCCTTACAGTAATCTAAAAGTTCCCAGATATCAGGCTCGATAAAAAAGCAGCTTGTTCTCGCCTTTTTAATTGCATAAGCAAAGGCATCAAGTCTGATAATTGAAGCTCCCTGCTCAGCTAAAAATTCGAGGCTTTCTCTAATAAAATTCTTAACTACCTCAGATTCCATATTTAAATCCAGCTGTTCTTCGGCAAAGGTGCACCAGATCTTCTCTGTTGTCCCATCAGCAAAATCAACATCAATATAGGGAGCCCGCGGTTTACGCTTATAAATTAAATCGACTTCCTCTTCTGTTGGCTCACCGTTTTCCCAGAAGCCCTTGTAGCGGATAAAAAAATCAGAGTACTTTGAATCATCTTTATGCTGCTTAAAATCTTTAAAATACTCAGACTGCTTTGAAATGTGATTGACCATAAAATCAAACATCAGGTAATAGTTTTCTGCCAGAGCCTGTATATCATCCCAGTCCCCAAATTTTGGATCAACTTCTCTGTAGGTTAAAGGTGCAAAACCTCTATCTGCAGAAGAAGGAAAAAATGGTAGAATATGAACTCCTCCCACCGCATCCTTAAAATGTTTATCCAGCACTTCTTTTAGATCCTCTAAATTCTGACCCATACTATCGGCATATGTAATTAACATCACTTTATTCTCTGCTGACAACTTAATCCCTCCAGAAATTTTATTTTGGATTTTAAATTATATCTATATTTTATTATCTCAAATTTTATATGTCAAGCGCTTAACATATTTTCTAAAAAAAGAAGGGCCTCAGCCCTCCTTTTTCCTAATTATAATTTTAAATCTGTCTGATTATCGGATCCCCCTCAATTAAATCACAGTAGTCATCTACTCCACCATCATTGAGAGCCGTCTCAATAATTTTTCTTCCCAGTGGATCAAGACCGGGTTCTAGATATTCTTTGATACATTTTTTGAAGAAATCCGAAAGTATCTTACCGCCAATATCATAGGCTTTTTCGCCAACTTCTGGCTGGCGGTGAACCTGTAAGAATTCTTTTTCTATATGCTGACCCTCTACCAGCAGCTCCTGCAGTGAATAACCTAAAAGCGGCATCCGGGCAGGCCGCAGCTGTTCTTCAGTAAACCAGGCACCTCCACGGCGGGCCAGGTATTCTCTGGTAATCCATTCCGGCATAAAACCAACCTTCCAGGCCCCAATATGCTGGTTGGGGATCAAAATATACTTAACTTTAGGAGTCTCCAGTATCTGATCCAGGAGCAGATTGGCCTGATCAACCTTTTTACCGGTTGCAAAGGGCCAGTAAGAACCGACTCCTTCAGAACTCATCCCCTCGCCAGTGATAATACTTGGATTTCCGTGTCCCCGAGGAGCAACCAGCCGCCAGAGCCAGGCTAAGGCAGGAGGCAGCACATGGAAAAGTCCCATGATGCCATAAGTAGGATTTTCCTTTGTACAGGGTGGTACCCGCACTCCAAAACTGCGGACATCTATAGAAAGCGGTTCTTTTAAAACATCAGGAATAATATCTCTGGGAATTGTCACCCGCGGATTGGGGCAGGGCTGACCCGGCTCATCCTCAATATGCTCCCAGATTAAAGCTGTACTGTTTGGAGCTGCATC
>JASMSZ010000064.1:0-2401 GCA_041694515.1 Halanaerobium sp. | reverse complement strand
TGTTAGTTGAGCTTTTTTTATCCTGATTCACATAAAAATTAGATCCTTTAAAAATAATTCCCGGTGAACCAATAATCCTCTTAACCTCACCACTGCATTCCGGACATTCCTTTAAAGCATCCTCACTAATATTTTGAAATTCTTCAAATCTACCACATTTTTCACATTCATATAAATATGTCGGCATTTTTATTCCTCCTTCATATCCTATTTTATAATTTAGTTTTTATTCATTGACAATATTTAAATAACCCCAGTAATTATAAAGTTGGATAAAGACAAATAAAGCAGCAATTAACCACTTTGAATGATAAATAAAATATCCAAGCCCTGCTGCCGAAGAAATAATTATAGCAGTTAAGACAAATTTTCTCTTGATCTTTATTTTTAAAATCTGCCAGGGTATTAATCCCAATCCGATAAAAACACCAGAATCAACATTATAAACCAGACCCGCAATTCCAACTATCACAAAAATAATCAATAGAAATAAATTCATAACTTAACCTCCAATTATGGAGTAACATAATTATCAAATATAAAATCCAACTTTATAATAATATATCATAAGGACACCAGTTTTGGCAAGCTTTTTATCAAAAAATAGTTTCATTTTTATTTGATATATTCCGTAAAAAACACACAATTTTTAAATTTTATGCAAAAAAGCAGCAGATTCTATATGGTAAGTCTGAGGGAAAAGATCTACAGGCTGAATTTCTACTAATTGATATTTTGATTTTAATCGCTTCAGATCTCTTGCCAGAGTAGCTGGATTACAAGAAATATAGATTATCTTTTCAAGCTCATTTGCCAGCAGTAAATCAATTGTTTTTTCATCTAGTCCTTTACGGGGAGGGTCAAAGATAATTGTATCAATCTGATTATTCTCTAGTAATTCCGGCAGTTTATCCTCTACCAACCCCTGCTCAAATTCTACATTATTAATCTGATTTAATTGAGCATTGGCTCTGGCATCTTCTACAGCAGATTTTAAAGATTCAACTGCATAAATTTTATCTGCCTGATCCGCCAGATAAAGGGCAATACTACCAGTACCAGAGAAAGCATCAATCACCCTTGCACTACCATCAACTCCCAGATATTTTGCTGCTGTATCATATAACTTTTTAGCCTGCATGGTATTAACCTGAAAAAATGATCTGGCAGAAATTGAATAAGCTGTCTTACCAATATATTCAGTAATTTTATTTTTACCTGCTAAAAGTAGATCCTCTTTACCAAAAATAACATTTGTAGTTTTAGTATTTATATTTTGAACTACACCTTTTAACTCAGGAATTTTACGCATCAGAGTCCTGGCAATTAAATTTTTATCAATAAAGTCATCACCATTGGTGACCATTATCAGCAAAGCCTGGTTGGTACAGGTTCCAACTCTAATTACCAGGTGCCTCAGCAGTCCCTGCAGAGTATTTTCATTATATACACTAAGCTGAAATTTATTTAATTCTTCCAGTGTAATTCTTAAAATTCTGTTGATTAATGGATGCTGAATCAGACAGTCATGATTGGGCACAATCTCATGACTTCCTCTTTTATAAAAACCGGCAGTTATCTGATCTTCATCAGTTAAATCCAGTGGAAATTGAGCTTTATTGCGGTAGCGAAAATCATCATCTGCCGCCAGCACATCCCTTAATTTAAACTCTTCAATTTTTGCTATCCGATTAATTAACTGTTTAAGATTATTCTGTTTAAATTCTAATTCTTTTTGATAATTAATATGCTGCAGCTGACAGCCTCCACACTCATTATAAACCGGACAGGGTGCTTTAATCCTACCATCTCCAGCTTCTATAACTTCTATTAACTCAGCAAAAACATAATCTTTTTTGATTTTAGTGATTTTTGTTTTTACAAGATCTCCGGGTAAAGTTAGAGAAACAAAAACAGCCTTCCCATTTTCTGCCCTGGCTACTCCATCTCCACCGTGAGCTAAATCTTCTATTCTAAAAATTTTAATTTCACCTTTTTTCAAAATTTGCACTCCTCTATAAATATTATTGCTGTAATCTCCTTATAAAAGTTTATCACATAAAACTCCAGCTTAGCAAACTTTACAGCTAGATGCTTCTGTGGTAGAATAATTTGATAGAATATTTATGATTTAGAAACAAATTTAATTAAACTTACTTAATAATAAAATCTACCGATAACTAAAGCTTTTCAGAAGGAGGCAGTACTTTGAATTTTCAGGTAGTCATAACCCAGATTATGTCATTATTCATCCTAATTGCTGTCGGTTATTTTCTCAGGCGCAGTAAACATCTAGACAAAAAAGAAACCGGAGCCATCTCTAAACTGCTTTTAGACTTAATCCTACCTGCTATGTTAATTTCTTCCCTACAAATTGAAATCACAGCTAAAATGCTGGGAG
>JASMSZ010000063.1:0-23259 GCA_041694515.1 Halanaerobium sp. | reverse complement strand
GCCAGATAAATAGTAGCCATTAAAGCATTTAAGGCTTCATTGGTACAGATATTTGAAGTTGCTTTTTCTCGCCGGATATGCTGTTCCCTGGTCTGTAAGGTTAAGACAAAACCTTCTTTTCCATCAACATCAGTTGTTTTACCAACAATTCGACCGGGCAGCTGTCTGAGCATCCTTCTGTCATCTTTACAGGCCATAAATCCCAGGTTGGGGCCTCCATAATTTAAACCATTCCCCAGATTCTGTGCTTCTCCAACAACTATATCAGCTCCAAAATCAGCCGGAGCTTTTAATACTCCCAGTAATATTGGATTAGCAATCACCAGCAGTAATGTATTTTTCTTGTTCTTAATTAATTTAGAAATCTCTTCCATTTTTTCTAGAGAACCATAGAAATTTGGATACTGCAGAACCACTACTGCAGTCTGATCATTAATATTTTTTTCAATTTGAGCCGGGTCGATAATCTGCTGCTTACTTTCTAAATTAACAAATTCAAGTTCAGAGCCAGCACCATAAGTTTCTATTACCTCTCTGTAAGCTGGATTAACAGTGTCAGGTAGTAAAACTCGGGAATTACCTGTAATTCTGGCAGCCATCGTTACGGCTTCTGCCGCCGCTGAACCACCGTCCAGCATCGAGGCATTTGCAATTCCCATACCTGTTAAATCACAGACCATACTCTGATATTCATAAACTGCTTCCAGAGTTCCCTGGCTTAACTCCGCCTGATAGGGAGTATAGGCAGTATAAAATTCAGAACGAGAAATTAAAGCATCAATTATTCCTGGTACATAGTGATCATAAGCCCCTGCACCTAAAAAGGAAATCTGCTGGTCCAGACTTTTATTTTTCCCAGCCTGAAATTGAGCCCTTCTCATTAATTCCAGTTCGGAAATGCCAGCTTCAATATTTAAACGGTCAGCTGCTGATACTGCCTCCGGAATCATCTGAAAAAGATCTTCAACTGTTTCTATTCCGATTTCCTGCATCATTTTATCCTTTTCTGCTGCTGTATTGGAAATATAATCCATTATTATTCCTCCTCAATAAATTCAGCATACTCCTCTGCAGATAAAAGCTCATCTAATTCTGAATCATCAGCAGGATCAACTTTAATTAACCAGCCTTCATCATAGGGATCATCATTAATTAATTCTGGGTTATCAATCAAATTTTCATTAACTTCCATAATCTTAGCACTTACCGGGATAAAGGTGTCCGATACCGCTTTAACAGATTCCAGAACTCCAAAACTATCATTTTTTTCGAATTCTTCCCCAGCTTCTGGAAGTTCTACAAAAACTATATCTCCCAGTTCTTCCTGGGCAAAATCAGTAACACCAATCACCAGACAATCCTCTTCTTCTCTAACCCACTCGTGATCTTCTGAATAATATAAACCATCTTTTACGCTCATTTTTATTCCTCCTTAGATTTTGATGATAAATTTCTCCTGCTTTTAATAATCTATATTTAGATCCTAGACAAAAGGACCTTTTAAAACCTCAGCTTTAATCATTCGCTTCCTAACCTTGATTTCAATTTCAGTCCCTGATTCTGTATATTCATTTTTTAGATAAGCTAGACCAATACTTTCTTCTAGAGTTGGAGAATAACTTCCACTTGTTACTTCCCCAATTTTTCCCTGCTCAGCATAAACCTCATATCCATGCCGAGCCATTCCCCTGCCGGTAATTTTAAATGAAGAAAGTTTTTGCTGACAGCAGTTTTTTTCAATCTCTATTAATTTCTCTCTCCCAATAAAATCTCCTTTATTGATAGCTACAGTCCAGCTTAACCCTGCTTGATAGGGATTAGTTGTTTCATCAATATCATTACCATATAAAGGGTATGCTTTTTCCAGTCGCAAAGTGTCTCTAGCTCCCAGACCACAGGCCTTAAGTCCAAAATCAGATCCAGCTTCCATTAGCTGATCCCAAATTTTTACTGCTGCTTCAGGCTCAAAATAAAGTTCATAGCCCAACTCTCCAGTATAACCAGTTCGAGAAATAATCATTTCAATTCCTGCTGCTTTAGCCTGTCTAAATCTGTAATAATCCAGAGAATTTAAATCAATATCTGTTAGTTGAGTCAGTATCTTTTTTGATTCTGGACCCTGAAGAGCAAGCATAGCATATTTATTTGAAAGATTATCAGCTTTTGTTTTTTCAAGCAGATGATTATTTATCCACTTAAAATCTTTTTCAATATTAGAAGCATTTACAACCATTAAATATTGATCTTCCTGCAGACAGTAAACTAATAAATCATCAATAATACCTCCATCCGGCTTACAGATGGGTGTATAAATAATTTTGCCTGGTTCCAACTTTTGAAGATCATTTGTTATAATTTTTTGCAGAGATTTAGCAGCATTTTCTCCACTGATAAGGATTTCTCCCATATGTGAAACATCAAAAAGTCCACATTGATTTCTAACAGCTTTATGTTCTTCAATTATCCCTGTATATTCAACCGGCATTTCCCAGCCTCCAAAATTGGTCATCTTAGCTCCCATATCTTTATGTATTTGATTGAGCGGGGTTTTGTTCATGATTTTTCCCTCCTATTAAAGTCATCGTTATATCGAAAACTAAAATTTGCTATTTTCAAATATTAATAATAACTTATAATAATTTTTTTGAAATATAAATTGCTATTTAATTCTTATATAAAAGCAGAAAACAGGAAGCCGGAAAGTAATCCGACTCCCTGTTCATTAAAACTAAATATGTCCAGAGTTACGTCCAGCTGAATTCTTTTTGCCTGAGAGTTTCGGTTTTCCTTGCTCCTTCGGCGCCACTTATGGTCTCTCACTCAGCCTTCACCCGTTATAATTAAATTGTATGTCTTAATTATATATTATTACTTTAAATATTGCAAAATTAAAACACAAAAGCAGTAAGCACTACAGCCACCAGCAGAGCGGGCAGCAAATTACCTGTTTTTATTTTGCTGACCCCCAGCATATTTAAACCAATAGCAGTAATTAATAGACCACCACTGGCTGTCATGATTCTGATCATATCTTCAGTTAAATAAACCGCTGCCCAGTCTGCAGCCAGAGTTATACTTCCCTGATACAGAAAAATTGGAATCACCGAAAAAGCTACTCCAATTCCAGTACTGGCTGCAAAAGCAATAGAAGTTATTCCATCCAGCAGTGATTTAGTAAATAAAATACTGGGATCATTATTGAGTCCATCCTGGATTGAACCCATAATTGCCATTGCACCTACACAATAAATTAAACTGGCCTGAACAAATCCCTGAACAAAAAGATCATCATTTCCACCAAATCGATCTTTTAAACTTTCACCAAAATCATTTAATCTTTTTTCCAGCTGCAGCAGTTCTCCAATCACGGCTCCAATGACAAGACTGAAAATAACAAGTAAAATATCCGGATCCTTCTCAATACTAAAGGCCATCTGCATTCCAATTAATATTACAGCCAGACTTATACCGTGAATCACAGTTGTCTGCACTTTCTCAGAAAATCTTCCTCTAAAAAGCACCCCAATAGTACTCCCGGTCAGTACAGAGGCTACATTAACAATAGTTCCTATCATTATTTATCACCTATCTACTCTCTTCTATATCTATTTGTTTCACATGAAACACTACTTTAGTTTTTCAACCAGTTCTTTTAATTTATCCACACTATCCAATTCGATAGTCAGTAAATTATTTTTCTTTCTCTGCTTAATTTTCACTTTTGTTCCTAATTTTTTTTCTAATTCTAAAGCTGCCTGCTGCCAGACCTGATCCAGCTCAGGTTTTTCCTCTTTTTTTTCTCTGCCTTTTAGAGGGTTTTTAAGTTTTTCAACATAATTTTCAGTTTCTCTTACCGTTAAGTCCTGTATTATTATGTTTTCACAGGCGGCAACCTGTGTTTCTTCTTTTTCAAGTGATAGTAGAGCTCGCGCATGTCCAATTGTGATTATTCCCCGCTGCAGATGATTTTTAACCTTATCAGAAAGTTTTAAAAGCCTAATCATATTTGATACATTGGATCGGCTTTTACCAACCTGTTTTGCCAGTTCTGCCTGAGTTATATCAAAATTATCAAGCATTTCTTTATAGGCTCCTGCTTCTTCAACTGGATTTAAATCTTCCCGCTGTATGTTTTCAATTAAAGCAATTTCCAGCATTTCCTGCTCATCAAAGTCTCTAATCACAGCTGGTATTTTTTTTAGACCAACCAGCTTCGAAGCCCTCCAGCGCCGCTCTCCGGCTACTATCTGATATTTCTCAGCTTTGATTTTGCGGACTGTAATTGGCTGAATTACTCCTTTTTCTTTAATAGAATTAGCCAGTTCATTGAGGGCATCTTCATCAAAATTACTCCGCGGCTGAAAAGGATTTGCCTCAATCTGGTCAATAAAAATTTCTTCAACTCTGCTCTGATCTACATTCTCATCATTATTTATCAGGGCACTTAAACCTTTACCCAGTCTTTTTTTACTCAAGAGAGATCACTTCCTCTGCTAATTTTCTATATGCTTCTGCTCCTTTTGATGAAGAGCTGTAATCGAGTATTGGTTTACCAAAACTTGGAGCTTCACTTAAACGAACATTTCGAGGAATAATTGTATTAAAAACTAGATCAGAAAAATAATCTTTAACTTCATCTATTACCTGTTCAGATAAATTAGTTCTGGCATCATACATTGTCATTAAAACTCCTTCGATCCTCAGATCAGAATTTAAATTTTTTCTGACAAGTTCAATGGTATTCATCAACTGTCCCAGCCCCTCTAGAGCATAATATTCACACTGAATAGGGACCATTACACTATCAGCAGCTGTTAAAGCATTTAATGTTAACAGGCCAAGCGAAGGAGGACAGTCAATTATAATATAATCATAGTCTTCATTAAGTGTTTTTAATGATTTTTTAAGCCTGCTTTCTCGAGATATAATGGAAACAAGTTCAATTTCTGCCCCTGCTAACTCAATATTGGCCGGAATAATATCCAAATTTTTACTGCTGCTCTGCAGTATTGCTTTTGCAGGCGGCTCAGATTCAATTAATAAATCATAGATTGTATATTCAACTTCAGATTTTTCAATCCCCAGACCACTGCTGGCATTTCCCTGAGGATCAATATCTATTAATAAAACCCTATTATTTTGTTCTGCTAAACCAGCACTTAAGTTTACTGCTGTTGTGCTCTTGCCAACCCCGCCTTTCTGGTTGACAATCGCAATTTTTTTAGCCATTATTTCACCTCTTTGTTAACTTTATTTAGAGAGCTTAATATAATATTCTATACTATCCTGATCATCACTGCGTTCGAATTCAACACTAATCCCTGAATCTTTAATTTCCGAGATTCTTTTTTCTAAAGAATTAGCAAAAAGCCGCAGATCATCAGAAATATGTTTAATTTTTTTCTTCTTTTTAGTAGGCTGCTGCTGTTTTTTTATTAATTTTTCACTTTCTCTAACATTAAGTTCTTTTTTTCTTATTTCTTCAACAACCGCCAGCTGTTCCTCAACAGTCTCAAGTTTCAAGAGCGCTCTTCCATGTCTTTCACTTAAATCAGCAGCCAGTAGTTTTTCGCGAATCTGGTCAGGTAAATTTAACAAACGCAGTTTATTGGCAATAGTAGACTGACTTTTTGAAACTCTTTCTGCCAGCTCCTTTTGAGTTAAATTAAATTCATCTAAAAGCCTCTGATAAGCACGGGCTTCCTCTAAAAAGTTTAAATCTTTACGCTGCAAATTTTCAATTAGAGCAATCTCTGCCATCTGCTGATCATTAAAATCCTTAATCACAGCTGGAATAACATCTTTATTTAAAAATTTGGCAGCTCTAAGCCTCCGCTCCCCGGCGATTAACTCATAACTGTTTTCTTCTTCGCTTTTTCGGACTGTAATTGCCTGAATCAAACCAAAGTTTTTAATCGACTGAGCTAACTCTTCAATTTCAGACTGCTTAAATTCCTGTCTGGGCTGAAAAGGATTGACTTTGATCTGATCTACTTTGATTTCTACAATTTGATCCCTCTTATTTTCATTTTCCTGATTAAAAAAAGGAATTTTCATTAAAAATTACCCCCACATAAAATTATAGTTCTCTAAACTAGCTAAATATCCTTTTTTAATATTAAAATAGAAGCTGAACTTAAATAACTCCCAGAGATATTTCCCGGGAAATATCTTAAAGGGGGCGTTTTTTGGGAATTCCAGCCCGCCGGGGATATTTATTTTCAGTTGTCTCATTTTTTTTAACAATAATTAAATAACGCTCGGCTTCCAGCCCCGGGACATCAAGCTTTATACTTTCTTTAATTTCTGCACCTAATGCTTTTAAGGCACTCCGGGCTTCTCTGATTTCTTCTTGATATTCCGGTCCTTTATAAAGATAGGCCTTTCCTCCAATTTTCAAAAAAGGGACTGCATATTCTAGCAAAACATTTAAAGAGGCTACTGCACGTGAGCAAACATAATCAAAAGAACCACGCCATTCTTCTAATTTCGCCAGATCTTCCGCTCTGCCGTGAGCTGCATCAATACCTTTTAGCCCCAGTTTGTAAATTAATTGATTTAAAAAGTTAACCTTCTTAGCTGAAGAATCGAGTAAATAAAAACTGTCTCCCGGCAAGAATAAATTCAAAACCATTCCCGGAAAACCAGCTCCGGTACCAATATCAAGCCATCTTTTTCTGCCTTCAAAATCTAAATAATTTAAAATCACCAGAGAATCAAGGAAGTGTTTTTTTATAACTTCCTCTGGCTCAGTAATTGTGCTCATATTATATTTTTTGTTTTCTTCAAGAAAGAAAAGATAATATTCCCACAGCTGTTCGAACTGTTCACTGCTGTAGGAAACATTTAGAGCTTCAACACCTGTTCTTAACTCTGCAATAAATTTCTGTTTACTGATTTCCATTCTGATCATCCTTTTTCTTTCTGTTATACTGCTCTAAATAAATCATTAAAGCAGAAATGTCAGCTGGAGAAACCCCAGAAATTCTTGATGCCTGGCCAATAGAAAGGGGTCTGATCTTATTTAACTTTTCTCTTGCTTCCAGACGCAGATTTTCTAATTGATTATAATCCAGTTCTTCTGGTATTATTTTTTCTTCCATTTTTCTAAATTGTTCTACCTGAGATTCCTGCCGCTCTATATAACCTTTGTATTTAACCTGGATTTCCACCTGTTCCTGAACATCTTTTTTTATTTCCGGCAAATTTTCTGCAAAAAATTCGAGATCCTTATAAGAAATTTCGGGCCGACGCAGTAATTTCTCTAAACTAACCGGTTTGCTTAAATTACCGCTTCCCAGTTCTTCTAATTTAGCTCTAACTTCTTTGGTCGGGTTGACCTGGTTTTCATCTGCTCTTAAATAAGCTAAAGCTTTTTCTACAGCTTTAACTTTTTCCTGATAATGCTGATATCTCTGATCACTGACCAGACCAATTTCTCTACCGAGAGGAGTTAAACGCTGATCTGCATTATCCTGACGTAAAAGCAGCCTGTATTCTGCTCGGGAAGTCATAATTCTATAGGGCTCCGGTGTACCTTTTGTAACTAAATCATCGATTAAAACCCCAATATAGGCCTGAGACCTTTTTAAAATTACAGGATCTTTTCCCTGCAGACTCAAGGCCGCATTAATTCCGGCGATCAAACCCTGGCCGGCTGCTTCTTCATAACCTGAGCTGCCGTTAATCTGTCCGGCAGTATAAAGTCCCTTAACTTTTTTTAACTCTAAATCAAGTTTCAATTCTTCCGGGTCCACACAATCATATTCAATTGCATATCCCGGTCGCATAATTTCTACATTTTCTAAACCCGGTATGGTTCTTGCCATTTCTATCTGTACATCATAAGGAAGACTGGTAGAAAGCCCGGAAACATAATATTCATCAGTACCCAGACCTTCAGGCTCAATAAATAACTGATGCCTTCCCTTATCAGGAAAGCGGACAACCTTATCCTCTATTGAAGGACAGTAGCGGGGACCAACTCCATCAATTACTCCACTAAATAATGGTGTTCTCATCTTATTATCACTAATTATTTTATGGGTTTCTTCGGAAGTATAGGTCAAATAACACATTGCCTGTTCTCCACTTAAAGGCTCAGATTCAAAAGAAAAACTTAAATCTTCTTCTCCCGGCTGAGGCTCCATTTTAGAAAAATCCATAGATTTTTTGCTGACTCGAGGTGGAGTTCCTGTTTTAAATCTTCTCAAGTTAATTCCGAGTTCCTTTAAACTACCGGATAGTTTGTTGGCCGGATACTGCTGGTTGGGCCCAGCATTAAATTCCGCCTCACCAATAATAATTCTTCCTTTCAAAAAGGTTCCAGTAGTTAAAATAACCTTTTTCCCGGGAAAAAAGACTCCGGTTTTAGTTACTACTCCCTTAACCTCACCATTTTCAACAATAATTTCTTCGGCTATCTGCTGTTTTAAATCTATATTATCTTCCTGTTCTAAGACCTGTTTCATCCTTTTATGGTATTCATCTTTATCTGATTGTCCCCGCAGTCCGTGAACTGCAGGACCTTTACTTGTATTGAGCATTCTAATCTGAATCATAGTTTCATCCATATTCCTGGCCATTTCCCCACCCAGAGCATCGATTTCTCTAACTATATGAGATTTTCCGGGTCCTCCGAGTGAAGGGTTGCAGGGCATAAATGCTACATGATCTAAACTGACTGTTAGAGTTAGTGTCTTTAAACCCATTCTTGCCGGCGCTAATGAGGCTTCACAGCCTGCATGCCCGGCTCCAATTACAATTACATCATACTCTTTTGGATATTTATGAAAATCCATTATATCTCTCCCTTATGTTAAAAATTATTTTCCAAGACAAAAATCATTAAATATTCTATCGAGAATATCATCAGCAACTGTTTCTCCGGTTATTTTTCCGAGTCCATCTAGACAGTCTTTTAAATCTATAGTTAAAAAGTCATAGGGCATATTTGTTTCATGTGAAACAATTACCCGTTCAATTGCTTCTTCAGCTTTAACTAAAGCATCACGATGTCTGCTCTGAGTAATTACTGCTTCGGCATCTGTGTCAATTTCTTCATCAAGTATTTCATCTAAAATATCAGCTTTTAATTCATTTAAACCTTCTTCTTCTAAAAGTGAGATCCAGAGCAGACTGTGCTCAGAAAATTCTTTTTCAATTTTTTCTTTTTCGACCTTTGCCGGCAGGTCGGTTTTGTTGACAATTATAATCACCGGCTTATTCTTAATTAATTTATATATTTCTCGATCTACAGAAGTTATTCCCTGATTAATATCCAGCATAAAAAGAACTAAATCTGCCTTTGCTGCTGATTTTCTGGTCCGTTCAACTCCGATTTTTTCTACTTCATCTTTAGTTTCTCTAATTCCAGCAGTATCAATTATTTTTAAAGGAATTCCTTTTAAATTAACGAATTCTTCAATTACATCCCGAGTTGTACCTGGTACATCAGTCACAATTGCTCTTTTCTCTTCTAAAAAATAATTCAACAAACTTGATTTACCCACATTGGGTTTACCAACAATAACAGTTTTTAAACCTTCTTTATATATTTTCCCCTGTCTGCTGCTTTTTAATAATTTTT
This sequence comes from Halanaerobium sp., assembly GCA_041694515.1. Taxonomy (GTDB): domain Bacteria; phylum Bacillota; class Halanaerobiia; order Halanaerobiales; family Halanaerobiaceae; genus Halanaerobium. Next base: position 13,670 of record JASMSZ010000063.1, on the reverse strand, counting down.
CTATTTCTTCTTTTATATAATTAAATTTATCTCCCAGATCTGCCGGAGAAAAACCTTCAATTTCATCTTCTGGATAATCTACTGCTGCTTCCAGATGTGCCAGTATTTCTACAGCCTCCTCTTTTATTTGATCAACTTTCTGCGAAAGCTTACCATTTAATTGCTCAACAGCCAGATCCAGACTCTTTTCCGTTTTAGAATTTATAATTTCAATGATTGCTTCTGCCTGAGCCAGATCAATTCTGCCATTTAAAAAGGCCCGCTGAGAAAATTCACCAGGCTCTGCCAGCCGCGCTCCGTGTTTTAAAGTTAAGTCCAGCACCGCTCTGAGTGGGGTCATACCACCATGACAGTCAAATTCTAACACATTTTCTCCAGTAAAAGAATGTGGTTTTCTCATCATAATTGCAATCACTTCGTCAATGATTTTATCACTATCGGGATCCTTAATATGGCCGTAATGAGCTGTATAAGTATCCTGTTCAGAAACCTTTTTATTTTCGTTGATTGAACTAAAAATTTTATCTCCTATTTGATAGGCCTGGGGTCCACTAACCCTTATTTTGCCGGTTCCACCTGTACCAAATGGAGTTGCAATAGCTGCAATAGTGTCTTCTTTTAGTATATCCATTTTCTTAAAACCTCCTAAAACATAACCCAGCAGAGAAATTCCTGCTGGGTTAATGATAAAATCCATCTGCTTCTTTTATTTTCTGTTAATGGAGTGCTGTATTATAAAGTTAATACAGCTGTTTTCTATTTAGATAATTATATTAATTATCCAATGGTTCTATCATAACTTTACGGTAGGGTTCTTTTCCCTCACTGTATGATTTAACATTTTTATTTTCTTTGAGTTTAATATGAATAATTCTTCTCTCATGAGGCGGCATTGGTTCTAAAACAACTTTTCTCTGTTTTCTTTCTGCTTTAGCAGCCAGCCTTTCTGCCAGTCTTTCTAAGGTTTCCTGGCGGCGATCTCGATATCCTTCTGCATCAAGTAGAACTCTAAAATATTCTTCTAACTCTTTATTAATATAGATAGAAGTTAAGTACTGCATTGCATCAAGAGTTTCTCCTCGATGACCAATTACTAAACCAAGTTCTTTTTCTCCTGTTAAATTGTAAACTACCTGCTCATCATCACTTTTTTCTTCCATAATTTCTACACCAACATTGATCCTGGCTTTATTTAAAAGTGTTTCCAGAAATTCTTTTCCTTTTTTGACAGGATCAAAAATTTCCTTTACTTCTACAACAGCATTTTTGGTACCAATTAGACCCAGTAAGCCTTTACTACCTTTATCAATAATATTAATTTCTGCTTCTTCTCTTGTAATTCCAAGTTCAGTCAGGGCTTTTTCTACTGCTTTTTCTACATTTTTAGCTTCTACTTTTATGCTTTTCATTTTTGTTATGCATCCCCTTTGATTCTGCTGGGTTCTTTGGATAAGAAATACTGCTGACCCACAGTAAATAAGGTTGATGTAAACCAGTATAATAAAACACCAGATGGTAATGAGAAACCAATAAATACGATAAAGAGCGGCATCAGATACATCATCTTATTACTTTTGCCCTCTCCCCCAGAAATTTTCTGGGTCATGTGGGTCTGTCCTAACATTACCAGCGCATTTAAAAGTACAATTGCAATATCTGGCTCAGCTAAGGAACCATTAGTTATTGTTCCAATCCATAAAAAAGACTCAGCTGCCATTTTATCCCCTAAAGCAAAAATAGTTCTGTATAAAGGAATCAAAATAGCCATCTGTACAATCATCGGCAGACATCCAGCTGCAGGATTAACACCATGTTCCTGATAAAGTTCCATCATTGCTTCCTGCTGCTTTTCTTTATCATCTTTATATTCTTCCTGTATTTTCTGCATTTCAGGCTGAATTTCCTGCATTTCTCTCATTGAACGCGTTTGTTTTGCTGTAAGAGGATAAAGCACAATTTTAATCAGCAGAGTAAAAATAATAATTGCAAGACCATAATTACCAACAATATTATAAATAAAATCTAACGCATATGCCATTCCATTAATTAACCAATCAAACATTTAATAAATTCCTCCTATTCTACCGGATCATAACCACCTGAATTAAAAGGATGACAGCGCAAAATTCGCTTTAATCCCAGCCAACTACCTTTTAAAACCCCATATTTTACAATTGCCTGTCTTGAATATTCCGAACAGGTAGGACGAAAACGACAGCTTTTTGGAGTCCAGGGTGAAATAATCTTTTGATAGATTTTAATTAAAAATAAAAATAACTTTTTCATTTTATCACCTTATTTAACCAGTTTCATAATCATTGTTAATAATTATGTAAAAATAAATAAAAAAACAACAAATTATTAATTAACTTTTATGTAATTCAAATTATATTCATTTTTTTATACAGTTTTTTTACATCTTTTTTCAAATGACGATAATCAAGTTGAATAACCGGTTTGCGGGCAATAAAAATTATATCATAACCTTTAAATTCTTTTTCTTTTTCAAACTCTCTGATTATTTCTCTTAATCTTCTTTTTAATTTGTTTCTAACAACAGCATTGCCAATTTTTTTACTAACTGATAAACCATAGCGATTTTTTTTCCCTTTTTCATAATTTAAACAATAAATTACCAGATTTCGAGTAGCATATGATTTTCCATTTTCATATACCTTTTTAAACTCCTTATTTTTTTTGAGACTTTCCACCAAATAACCTCCAGCTAAAATAATCCACAACTAATACACACTGATACAATTATTTATTCATACATTAAAATTATATGCTATTTAGATAGTAGAGTCAAGCAAATTTAAGCTTATCCACAAGATAAATTTTTTCAGCCTTTGTTGATAATTTGTTGATAATCTGTTATTATTAATATGGTTATTTCGAATTAAATTTTTATCTTGACTGAGTTAATAGTTAAGAAGATATTAACAATCTGTTTATAAAATAATCAACAGGCTCTTAAATACAGGAAAATACAGGTAGTTATCCACAATTTTTTAGTTTTTTATCCACAAACTGTTAATAACAATCATTCTTTGTGGATATCTTTTCTGATTTTATTAACAAGTTTTTATTCTTTTTTTGAATTTAAAAAGTTATTTTACTGTTTTAACAGGAATGTTTAAAGTTGTTTTTATGTGGATAACATCTTAACTTATCCACAATTTTGTGGATAAGTGCCTATTTATCCCCATCAATTGGGGATAACTTTAACTTAAGTACAATTTTTTTAGAATTACAGGAGGTATTTTATGTCTTTCTCGCAAAAAGAATTAGACCATATCTGGAAAAAAACATTAGAAAATATTAAAGAAAAAATTTCAAATCCAAGTTTTAATACCTGGTTTTCCGAAACAAAAGCTGTAATGACCACTGCTGAAAATCAGCTTGTGCTGCAGGTACCAAATAATTTTATTCAGGAATGGATAGAAAGCCAGTATACTGATTTAATTGAGGAAATACTTGAAGATTTAACAGGTAATAAGTGGTCTTTGATCTTATTAACACCAAAAGAAGTTAAAAAATTTAAAGAAAATAAAAATAATAATAATCTAGAAAAAAAAGAAGACCAGCAAGCTGAAGTAGTTGAAACAACTTTAGAAGAAAATAATATGGAAAAATCAGAATTAGAACAAAATGGTTTTAATCCTAAATATACTTTTGATACTTTTGTAGTAGGTAACAGCAATCGATTTGCTCATGCGGCATCTCTGGCAGTTGCTGAAGCACCAGCAAAGGCATATAATCCTCTCTTTATTTATGGAGATGTAGGACTTGGAAAAACTCATCTTATGCAGGCAATAGCTCATTTTATCCTGAAAAACAATCCTGATTATAAGGTAGTTTATGTTTCATCGGAAACATTTACAAATGAATTGATAAATGCAATAAAAGATGATAATACAGTTAATTTTAGAGATAAATACAGAAATATAGATATTTTACTGGTTGATGATATTCAATTTTTAGCCGGTAAAGAAAGAACCCAGGAAGAATTTTTTCATACCTTTAATACCTTACATGAATCAAATCGCCAGCTTATTATATCCAGTGACCGACCTCCAAAAGAAATTCCAACTTTAGAAGAAAGACTCCGTTCCCGCTTTGAATGGGGTTTAATCACTGATATTCAAAAACCAGATTTAGAAACCCGAATTGCAATTTTAAGAAAAAAGGCAGATATAGAAAATTTAACTATTCCAAATGAAGTAGTGATCTATATTGCCAATAAAATTCAGTCAAACATTAGAGAATTAGAAGGTGCTCTGGTTAAGGTAATTGCTTATTCTTCGCTTGTTGACAGGGAAATTGATGTTGATCTGGCCAGAGAAGCTTTAAAAGATCTAGTTAATAAAAAGAAAAATGAATCAATTGAAGTCAACATCGAAAGAATCAAAAAAATTATAACAGATGACTATAATTTAAGAATGGAGGATATGCAGTCTAAAAAAAGAACTCAAAATATAGCTTTTCCCCGTCAGATTGCTATGTATTTAAGCAGAGAATTGACCGATTTTTCTCTTCCTCATATTGGCAACGAGTTTGGTGGTCGAGATCATACAACTGTAATTCATGCTCATAATAAAATCAAAGAAAAAATAGAAAATGAGGATGATTTTAGCAATAAAATTGAACGATTAATCGACACAATTAAACATGGTTAAGCCAAATAAAGCTGTTATATTTTTTATTTTTAAAAGCCTTTTTTCTATCAACATTTTCTGTGGATAATTATTAAGGTTGTTGTTGATAGAATGTTGATAAATTTAAACTGTTAGTATGTGGATAACTCTTATCATATCAGCTAACATATTATCTACAGGCAAAATTAGGCTCTCATTAGTCTAGATAGGCTTATCCACATATTCACAGCCCCTACTACTATTACTACTAGTTTTATTAATAAATTAACCATAATTATATAGTTTCGATTTTGTTAATAACTTTTAATTTGGAGGGATACACTTTGAAATTTTCAATTAAGCAAGAGGATTTATATTATGCTCTCAACATAGTCAGAAGAGCTGTAGCCAAAAATCAAACTTTACCAATCTTAACCGGAATATTTTTAAGCTTAGAAAAAAATACTTTAACCTTAAAATCAACTGATCTGGAACTGGGTATTAAATATAACTTAAAAGTAGAAGCTCAAATAGATGGCTCAATTGTACTACCAGCTGCTCAATTTTTAAATATTATTCGTGAACTGCCAGATGAAGAAATAAAAATAGAACTAAATCAGGATAAATGGCAGCTGCAGATTAAATGTCTTAATTCTTTATTTAAAATAAATGGTTTTGATCCAGATGAATTTCCCAATTTACCTCAGGTAGAGGAAAGTGCAAACTTTAATCTTCCTTCCAGTAAGTTTAAGGAAATGATAAAAAAAGTAAAAATCTCGACTTCAAAAGATGAAACTCAGCCTGCTCTAACTGGAGCTTTATTTGAAGTTGAAACAGAAAAAGTAAAAATGGTTTCTACCAATACATATCGTTTATCATATATTGAAGCTGCTTTAAAAACCAATGTTGATGAAAAACTAGCTGTTATCTTACCGGGAAATACACTCCAGGAATTAAATAATCTTTTAGAAGCTGAAGGTAGTGTAGATATTGAAGTTGACAGCAGCTATGTTCGTTTTATATTTAATGGTATTGAAGTTATATCACGTTTAATAGAGGGTAAGTTTCCTAATTATGAGCTGGTAATTCCGAATGAATCAAATAGCAAATTTAGTGCAGATCTTTCGCAGATGAAAGGAGCTGTAAAAAGAGCATCTTTAATTGCAAAACTTGATGCAAATATAATTACTATTTTTGCAGATGAGGGATTGATGATGATTAATTCAGCTGAGGGAAGTTCTGGTTATGCTCACGAAGAAGTTAAGATTGATCTTGAAGGTCCGGATCAAAAAATTAATATTGATGCGGGTTATTTTATTGATGTTTTGAAAGTTTTAGATTCTGATGAAATTAATATAGAAATGATCGGTCCTTTAAATCCACTTGTTGTGAAATCGGAAACAGAAGCCGGGGATAAATTTATTTATTTGATCATGCCGGTTCGTTCACAATCATAATTGAAATTTTAAAAAGTGTACTGGACTGTGGAAATGTGGATAGTTGTTCAGAGGGTACACTCAAAGTAAATCAAGGAGGAAATTAGAAATGGAAGATGTAAAAATAACAAGTGACACAATTAATCTGGATCAATTTTTAAAATGGGCCAATATTGTAATGAGTGGTGGAGAAGCCAAACATTTAATTCAGGCAGGAGAAATAGAGGTTAATGGAGAAATAGAATTAAAGAGGGGAAAGACTTTAAAAGCTGGTGATATTGTTTCTTTAGCAGCTGAAGATAAAAAATATAAAGTAAGTCGGGGATAATTAATGTATTTAGAAAGAGTTCTCTGCCGAAATTTTCGTAATTTTGAAGAGCTGATGATCGATTTAAATCCAAATTTAAATATTTTTTTAGGTGCCAATGGTCAGGGTAAAACAAATTTTTTAGAATCAATTTATTTAATGGCTACAGCTAATTCTCATCGAAGCAGTATTACTTCGGAAATGATAAGCTGGGAAAAACAAAAAGCACTTGTTCAGTTGCTTTTACGGCGCAGAGAAGGTAAAATAAAGTTAGCCATGCGTTTAGAAAAAAATGGACGCCAGGTTGAAATTAATGATAATCCTCTGGATAAAGTAAAAGAACTGCTGGGATATTTAAATGCAGTTTTATTTTCTCCTGAGGATTTAAAGTTAGTTAAAGAGGGACCTGCTCATAGACGCGATTTTATAGATCTTGAAATTTCTCAGGTCAGCCGTTATTATAACCATCTTTTAAGTAAATATGATCATATATTAAAACAGAGAAATAATTTATTAAAATCAATTAGAGATGGTAAATCAAGTGATCGGGAGATGCTGTCAGTCTGGGATGAACAGATTGCTGTAGTGGGATCCAAAATAATTTTAAAAAGGGTAGAAGTTATAGATAAATTGAAAATTCTGGCCAGGCTTTCTCAGCGTAAAATAACTGAGGGAAGAGAAAATTTAGAACTTGAATATGATATTTCTCTAAATAATTTTTCAAAAAAACTGGGAGAAGCAGAATTAAGAGAACTTTTTATAGATAGTTTGATAGCAAAACGTGATCAGGAAATTGCCCGTGGTTATACTATAATTGGTCCCCATCGAGATGATCTTATTTTAAAGGTAAATGAGATGGATTTACGCAAATATGGTTCTCAGGGACAGCAGCGAACTGCTGCCTTAGCCTTAAAATTGGCAGAACTGGAATTTATGAAATCAGAGACCGGAGAATATCCAGTCCTGCTTTTAGATGATGTTTTTTCGGAATTAGATGGTTTAAGAAGAAAAGCATTGATTAATATTATAGCTGATAAAATTCAGACTATAATTACAGCAACAGATGGCGAAAATTTATCCGGACTTAAAAACAACTCCTATAATGTTTATCAGGTTAAAAAGGGGAGAATAAAAAAGAGGGTGAATTAGAGATATGTTTTTACATCTTGGTGATGGTTATATGATTCCATCAAAAGAAGTGGTATTAATTGGTGATTTAGAGAGTACAATTTCATCTGAGATAACTGAGGAATTTTTAGAGATTTCTGATGAAGAAGGATTTATTGTTGATTATTCCGGGGGGAAGGCCCGTTCTTTTGTGTTGACAGGAGAGACGATTTATCTTTCAATGATCTCATCTAAGACACTTGGAGATCGAGTTGATAAGTTTACAGAAGAAAATGGGGGATATTGATGGATATTAAGGACAGAAGTAATTATGAAGCAGAACATATACAGGTACTGGAGGGACTGGAGGCAGTCCGTAAAAGACCTGGAATGTACATTGGTTCTACAAGTATAGAAGGACTGCATCATTTAGTATATGAGGTAGTTGATAATAGTATTGATGAGGCAATGGCTGGATATTGTACTGAAATATCTGTTGAAATAAAGCCGGGAAATGTAGTAAAAGTTCAGGATAATGGACGTGGAATTCCTGTAGAAATCCATCCAAAGGTAGATAAACCTGCTGTAGAAGTTGTAATGACTACCCTGCATGCGGGGGGAAAATTTGGTGGAGAAGGTTATAAAGTATCCGGTGGCTTACATGGGGTTGGTATTTCGGTAGTAAATGCTTTAACTGAATGGATGGAAGTTGAAATTGCCTGGAAAGATGGAAAAGTTTATAAACAAAAATACGAAAGAGGAGTTCCACAGCATGAATTACAGGTAATTGGAAGCTGTGATAGTGATAAGACAGGTACTACAATTGAATTTAAACCTGATCCTTTAATTTTTGAGGAAATAGATTTTGAATTTAGAGTTTTGGCTCAGCGTTTAAAAGAACTGGCTTTTTTAAATAAAGGTACAACTATTACAATTACAGATACTCGCCAGGAAGAACCGGAATCAGAAGAGTTTCACTATGATGGTGGAGTGATATCTTTTGTAGAATATTTAGCACAGAGTAAAAAACCTTTACTTTCTGAACCAATTTATATAGAAGATGAAGAAGAAGAAGGTTCAATTGAGGTTGCAATTATGTATCATCAGGGGTATAATACTTCACTTTATACCTTTGCCAATAATATAAATACTAAAGAGGGTGGAACTCACTTAAGTGGATTTAAATCTGCTACTACCCGGACTTTTAATGATTATGCCCGCAGTAAAAATTTTTTAAAAGATGATGATGATAATCTTAAAGGTGACGATATTAGAGAAGGTATGATTGCAATTATCAGTGTTAAATTATCTGAACCTCAGTTTGAAGGTCAGACCAAAACTAAACTGGGTAACAGTGAGATCCGTGGTTTTGTTGATTCTGCAGTTTCTTCATTTTTAAAATCATATTTAGAAGAAAATCCAAAGGTTGGAAAAGCAATAATTGAGAAGGCAATCAGCGCTGCTCAGGCACGAAAGGCTGCCCGTAAAGCCAGAGATTTAACCAGAAGAAAAAGTGCTCTGACTTCTACAGCTCTACCGGGAAAACTTGCAGATTGTTCCCGTAGAAAAGCTGATGATACAGAAGTTTATATTGTTGAGGGTGACTCTGCTGGTGGTTCTGCTAAACAGGGTCGTGATAGAGAGTTTCAGGCCATTTTGCCGCTTAAGGGTAAAATTTTAAATGTAGAAAAATCACGTTTGAATAAAATTTTAAATAATGATGAGATTAGAGCTTTAATCACTGCCATAGGTACTGGAGTGGGCGAAGAATTTGATATAAATAATATTCGTTATGACCGAATTATAATTATGACTGATGCAGATGTCGATGGAGCTCATATTAGAACCTTACTTTTAACCTTCTTTTATCGATATATGCGTCCTTTACTCGAAAATGGAAATATATATATTGCCCAACCGCCTTTATATAAGGTCAAAAAGGGTAGAAGAGAAGAATATGTTTATAATGATAAAGCATTGAAAGAGCTGCTTGAGGAGATAGGAAAAGATAGAGTTTCCATGCAGAGATATAAGGGTCTTGGTGAAATGAACCCTAATCAGCTCTGGGATACTACTATGGATCCAGATAATAGAATTTTACTCCAGGTAGATATAGAAGATGCAATCATGGCTGATGAGACATTTTCTATTTTGATGGGAGATAAGGTAGCTCCCAGACGTGAATTTATTCAAAAACATGCCCGAGAGGTTAAAAATCTAGATGTATAAATTTTTAGCTAATAAAAGATAAAGGTTGGTGAAATATTTTGGATCAAAAAGCAGCAAGAGTAAAAAAAATTGACATAGATCAAGAAATGAGAACCTCCTACCTCGATTATTCGATGAGTGTAATTGTAGGTAGAGCCTTACCTGATGTTAGAGATGGATTAAAACCTGTTCATAGAAGAATTTTATATGCCTTAGATGATCTGGGAATGACTCATACCAAACCACATAAAAAATCTGCCCGTATTGTCGGGGAAGTACTTGGTAAATATCATCCTCATGGAGATACAGCAGTTTATGATACAATGGTTAGAATGGCTCAAAATTTTTCTTATCGCTATATGCTGGTAGATGGACATGGTAACTTTGGCTCTATTGATGGAGATAGTGCAGCAGCTATGCGTTATACAGAGGCCAGAATGTCTCCAATTGCCTCAGAGATGATGACTGATATTAACAAGGATACTGTTGATTTTATACCTAACTTTGATGAATCTTTAGAGGAACCTGATGTTTTACCGGCAAAATTTCCAAATTTACTGGTTAACGGTACTTCCGGAATTGCAGTTGGAATGTCAACAAGTATTCCTCCCCATAATTTAGGTGAAGTAATTGATGGAGTTATAAAATTAATTAATAATCCAGAGATTACTACTAAAGAATTAATGGGAACTATTAAGGGACCTGATTTTCCTACAGGTGGTCAAATAATGGGTCGAGGCAGTATTTATAAGGCCTATAAAAATGGACGCGGTAAATTAACTGTGAGAGCTAAAACCAGAGTTGAAGATTTATCGATAAATAGAAAACAAATTATTGTAGATGAACTTCCCTATCAGGTAAATAAAGCTCGCTTAATTAAGAGAATAGCAGAAATGGTTAAGGACGAAAAATTGGAAGCAATTTCTGATATTAGAGATGAATCAGATAGAGATGGAATGAGAATAGTAATTGAATTAAAAAGAGAAGCTACTCCCAGGGTAGTTTTGAATCAATTATTTAAACATTCTCGACTCCAGGTTACCTTTAGTGTAATTATGATCGCACTTGTAGATAAAGAACCAAAGGTATTATCCTTAAAAGAAATATTAGAACATTACTTAGAACATCAAAAAGAAGTTATTAGTCGCAGAACCCAATATGACCTGGATAAAGCTTTAGATAGAGCTCATATTTTAGAGGGTTATAGAATTGCTCTGGCAAATATAGATGAGATAGTAGAAATGATTAAAAATGCTGATGAAGTTGAAACAGCCAGAATTAATCTGATGGACAACTATGATCTTTCTGAAACTCAGGCAAATGCTATTTTAAGAATGAGACTCCAGAGTCTGACTGGACTAGAAAGAGATAAAATAGAAACTGAGTATGAAGATTTACAGGAAAAAATAACATATTACAGATCCATTTTAGCAAATGAAGAAAAATTATTAGAAATTATTGAAGAGGAAATTCTAGCAATTAAAGAAAAATATAATGATGAGCGCAGAACTTCAATTATGAATAGAGTTACAGATTTAGAATTAGAAGATTTAATTGAAGAAGAGCAGATAGTAGTAACTATGACCAATCAGGGTTATATTAAACGGATGCCGCTTGATCTGTACCGCAGTCAGCGGCGTGGAGGCAAGGGAGTAATAGGTATCAGTACCAAAGAAGAAGATTTTGTGGAAAATATCTTTACAACCACTACTCATTATAAATTCTTATTTTTTAGCAATCAGGGAAGAGTTTATAGATTAAAAGGTTATCAAATACCGGAAACAGGCCGCCAGGCTAGAGGTACTGCAATTGTTAATCTACTGGAATTAAAAGATAACGAAAAAATTAATACAGTAATTCCTGTTAAAGAATTTCCAGAAGATGCTTATCTAATTATGGCCACTAAAAATGGTTTAATTAAAAAGACTGCTTTAGAGGAGTATGATACCAATTATACCGGTCTGATTGCTGTTAACTTAAGAGAAAATGATGAACTAATTGGTGTTAGAATTATTGAAGAGGATGAAAATATCTTCTTAATTACCCGTAATGCAAAAGCTATTCACTTCAATGAGTCGGATGTTCGTTCTGTAGGTAGAAATTCCTATGGAGTTAAAGGAATTAACCTGGCAGAAGATGATAGAGTAATTGATATGGGGATGGATTCTGCCGGTGAAGAACTGCTGGTAATTACCGAAAATGGTTATGGCAAGAGAACACCTATTTCCGACTATAGAATTCAAAATAGAGCTGGTAAAGGTATAATTACTGCCAATATTACTGAAAAAAACGGTAAATTAGCTGCGGCAAGAATTGTCGATGACAGTCTGGAAATGATGGTTATAACACAAAATGGTATTATTATCAGAGTAGATGCAGCTGAAATTTCTACCACAGGCAGAAATACAATGGGGGTTAAAATAATTAATGTTGACGAAGATGATAAAGTGGTATCTTTAGCCCGAATTAATGATGAGATTTTAGAAAACGAAGATGTTGATCAGGAAGAAAAAGAAGAATTAACACCAGAAGAGAGAGCAGAGGCTCGTTTTGATAAAATTGTTGAAAAAATAGATAGAGAAGAAGAACAGGCTCTACTGGCTGAAGAAAATGAAAGTGAAGAATAATTATATGTACAGCTACCGGAAACTACTAGATTTATGTCGAATATTGTTGAATAAAAATTTAAAATAGAAAAAACACCCTTAAAAGCTGGATTATTCCACGATTAAGGGTGTTTTTTAATTTAATTTAGTAAATGTAAGTGATTTTACATTCAAAAGCAATAATTTATCATAAGATATAAATAAGTTAAGAAAGTTGATAAGAATACTCAAATTAATTTTAATAATTGTTAATTGCTTTACATCATAATAATTTAGATTCGATATAATGTACTCAATAAGAAAATAATAAGACAAAAATTTATAAAACCTATAATTTTCAATAATACTATAAGAGGTGAGATAAGATGTTAAAAAGAGTAAAAGATTTTATCTTTGAGGCAGCTGAATTAGAAATGAAAGCAAGAGGTTACAAAGACAAGGATTAATTGTTTGGAGAAATAGTAATTTAAATTACTATTTTGGTACAAGCCTATAATTTTAAACAATACTATAAGAGGTGATAAAAATGAGAAAATTTGAAGAGGTTATTAATGAATTTGCTGAAATTGCTGCATTTGGATTTGGAGTTAGAGCCAATAAGAAAAATGATAATAGTGATGACTATATAGACTATCTTGGTTAAAATAATTAATAAGTGAAGAACAAATAACATTATAATTTTATAAGAGGTGATAATCATGATTAAGGAATTTGCTAACAAATTAGCCAGAATGGAAGAAACTGCATTTAATCTAATGTTAAATAAGAAAGAAAACAATAAAAAAACTGATTCTTATATTGATTATTTTGGCTAAAAAAACAAAATAATCTTTGGACAATCTGTAATACAGTAAGCTTAAATTTTGTTGATAGTGGAAATTATGAAACTATAAATATTATTCCCAACAAACCATTAGGTATAATTTCCTGGCTAATAAAAAATAAGGAATTTGATAATAATATGGAAAAAACAAATAAAAAATATAAGTATAACAAGGGCTTCCTTTATAGTAGTTAAGAATAATTTTGATTATTCTCTACTTGAAGGAAGTTTTTTTGTATTTTCCTTGACATGAAATATTATTAATGGTATTCTATTATTTGTCGCCGAAAAAGATATACTAATTTCTGGCCGACAAAATTATCTTAAAAAGTTCTTGACAAAGTGAGGCGTGGTTGATAAGATATTAAATGTCGCTGATAAAAAACGCGGCAAAATATGAACCTTGAAAATTAAACAGCAAGCCAACGTTAATATACTTTGAGTGTTAAAACTTAAAAGTAATTATAGTTTAAAGCTTATATTAAATAATATGAGTCAAATTCAAATTCTTTATATGGAGAGTTTGATCCTGGCTCAGGACGAACG
>JASMSZ010000062.1:0-10667 GCA_041694515.1 Halanaerobium sp. | reverse complement strand
TTGGCAGTGATTCTATTTTAATTGCACCATTAACAATTGGTGACCAGGCAAAAACAGCTGCTGGTTCAGTAGTGACTAAAGATATTAATTCTGGTGATACTGTAATGGGAGTCCCTGCTCGAATTTATAAATCTAAAAAGCAGGAAGATTAAATAATGAAGAGAAATAAACCAGGAGGTCAAAAAATGTCCAGTTATAGTGAACAGTTGAAAATATTTGCAGGGAATTCACATCCTGGCTTAGCCCAGGACCTTTGTGATTATCTGGGAACAGAATTGGTTAATGCTGATGTAACAAGATTTAAAGATGGGGAGATTGGTGTTCGCACCTATGAAACTGTTCGAGGGGCCGATGTTTTTGTAGTTCAGCCAACCTCACCTCCTGTGAATGAAAATCTAATGGAACTGCTGGTAATTATTGATGCCCTAAGAAGAGCATCTGCGAGACGAATAACAGCTGTGATTCCATATTATGGTTATGCAAGACAGGATAGAAAAGCAAGACCCCGGGATCCAATAACGTCAAAATTAGTTGCTAATTTATTAACTGAGGCAGGAGCCCGTAGAGTTCTATCAATTGATTTTCACGCTCCTCAGATTCAGGGTTTTTTTGATATCCCGGTTGATCATCTATATGCGGCGCCGATTATGGTAGATTATTTTAAGGATTTTGACCGTTCGGATTTAATTGTTGTTGCTCCAGATGTGGGTTCTGTAAAAAGAGTTCGTTCTTTTGCTGAAAGTTTAAATATTCCAATGGCAATTATTGATAAAAGAAGACCTAAACCCAATGTGGCAGAGGTTATGAATGTAATTGGAGAAGTAGATGGTAAAAATGTTATCTTGCTTGATGATATAATTGATACTGCAGGCACTATTTCGGCAGCAGCTGAGGTTCTCAAAGAAAAGGGAGCTAAAGATGTTTATGCCTGTGGAACTCATGCTTTGTTTTCTGGGCCTGCAGTTGAGCGTTTAAAGGAGGCGCCAATTACAAAAATCATTGTGACCAACACAATTGCTCAGAAAGATCATAATCTTGATAATTTAGAAGTCCTTTCTGTTGCACCCCTGGTAGGAGAGGCTATTGATCGTATTTTTAAGGATTTATCTGTAAGTGTCTTATTTTAAAAATAAATTGATAAATAATTTTTCTAAAACACTTGCTCAAAATGAGCTTTGATGTTATAATAAAATTTGTTATGTCTTATTATCGTAGATTTGCCAGGATTATAGTTTAATCTGGCTTAAAATTTAATTTATGCAAGGAGAGGATAGTCATGGAGAAACATTCTATTGAAGCTGAACTGAGGTCGGAAACTGGAAAAGGAGTAGCCCGTCAAATACGAAGAAACGGACTTATTCCTGGTATTGTTTATGGAAGAGGAAATGAGCCAAGGTCTATTAAAATGGATCCACAGGCTATCGAAAAACTTCTCCATTCAAATGCTATCTTTGATCTGACTTTTGTCGGAGAAGATGGAAAAGAAGACGAAGCGACTGTAATTATTAAAGATTACCAGAAAGATGTAATCAAGCAGAATCTGCTTCATGTAGATTTTCAATTTATTTCTATGGACGAAAAAATTACTGTTTCTGTACCAATGCATTTAGAAGGAGAAGCAGCTGGAGTCCGCGATGGTGGAGTATTACAGCAGCTCTTACGTGAAATCGAAATTGATGCATTACCTGCAGAAATTCCTGAAGAAATTACAATTGATATTTCTGAACTTGAGGTTGGTGAATCTTTATCTGTAGTTGATCTTGAACTTCCTGAAGGTATTGATCTGGTAACAGATAGTGACGAAGTTATTGTAACTGTTGTTACACCTACCGAACTTATTGAGGAAGAAGAAGAAGAGGAAGAGGAAGAATTCTTAGAGCCAGAAGTAATCGGCGAAGAGGAAGAAGAAGGCGAAGAAGGAGAAGAAGCGGCAGACGAACCAGAGCCCTGGGAATAATTTTAGTAAAGAAATTGAGCGCGGCTTGAACAGCTGCGCTTCATTTTATTAGCCAGGAAATTATATCTATTGGTTTGTTATTAATGGAGGTTTAAAGCTTGAAAGTAATTGCTGGTCTTGGAAATCCAGGCGAAAAATATGCTTATACCAGACATAATATAGGTTTTATGGTTATTTCAGAATTAGCAGATAGATTTAAAGTTAACAGCAGCTATAAATTTGATGGTCTTGTGGGTAATTTTTTCTTTGGTGGAGAAAAAATTATACTTTTTCAACCCATGAAGTATATGAACACAAGTGGTCAACCTATTTTTAAACTGATGGACTATTTCCAAATAGAGCCTGAGGATTTGCTGGTAATTCATGATGATTTAGACCTCGAACTTGGCAGGATGAGGTTTAAGCAAAATGGAGGTAGTGGAGGCCATAATGGAATTAAATCCATTATCAATAATTTAGGGACTAATGAATTTAAAAGATTAAAGATTGGGATTGGTAGGCCGCCAGAAAACTTGCCGGTACCGGATTTTGTATTAACAACCTTTCAGGGAGAAGAAAAGGACATCTCAAAAAGAGTTGTTGAAGAAGCTGCCTCGGCAGTAGAATTGATGTTAAAAGAAGATCTAAAGAAAGCAATGAATAAGTATAATGGATAAGAGGCCCGTACATCTCATGTAGGGGCTATTTTGCCATTTTTTCAGAGATAAATGTATAAAAATATAAAATAAAGAATAAATTTCTTTGTTAAATGATTTTTGTTTAAGGAGCAGTATTTAGATGAATTTTAAAGATTTATTATTAGAAAATCAAAAATTTAAAAAAATTGCGAAAAATATAAATGCTTCTACCCAGTCAATTAGCGGTTTGAGTGGAAGTAGAATTTCTTATTTTGCAGTTAATTTTTTAAAAAAGGCAGAAAAGGATATAGTTTTCTTTCTGCCGGATAATTATTATCTCCAGCAGATGCAGGAAGATTTAATTCGGCTGATCGGAAAAGATGAGTTTTTAGTTTTTCCGGAAGAAGAAATACTTCCCCATGAACAGTTAATGCCTGATCTCACAACAATGAGTGAGCGGACTAAGGTTCTGACAGAGCTTATTTTTTCAATTGATCAGAAAAAGAAAATTATCTTAACAACTCCAGCTGCTGTTTTCAAAAAATTACCTCCCCGAGATATTTATCAAAATAAAAGTATAAATATCAAAACTGGAAGTGAGGTTAATGTTGATCAATTAAGGCAGCAGCTTTTTGCTCTGGGATATAAAAGAGAAGAAATGGTTGAAGCTCCAGGACAATATAGTATACGCGGTGGGATTATTGATGTATTTACACTTTTAGATGAGCAGCCTTTTAGGATTGAGCTTTTTGGAGATGAAGTTGACTCAATTCGTAAGATTGATTTAACTGCTCAGCGTTCCAAAAAAGAAGTGGCTCAGATAACAATTCCACCTTTTGCAAATTTAGTTATTGACGAAGATGTGGTTAACAGAGCTTATCCTAAACTGGAAGCAGCATATGCTAAAGCTGTGGCAAAACTTATGGAAAACAATTATCAGGAAGAAGCATCTTATCTCAGGGAAAAAGCTAAAAAAATGCTGGAAGATTTGAAAGAAAAACATCGCTTTCCGGGATTTGAGCAGTTTTTACCTTTTTATTACGAGGAGACTGCTAATTTCTTTGACTATTTAGAAGCAAGTATCATTTTTGCTGTCCGTCCTCATAAAATGGAACAGTTGACTCATGATTATTATCAGGAAATTACGGAAACACATACTCGACTTTTAGAACAGGGAATGGTTTTTCCTGAATATCTGGATAACTTTATTACGGAAAATGAATTTGAAAAAGAAATTAACAAAAATCGAGTTATTGATATTAATTCTGAATTTGAGGATGATCAGGCTGCAGAAAATGATATTCACTTTAATACGTCATCTCTAGAACCTTTCCACGGTCAGCTGGAATTGTTCAGTGATAAGATTATGGAGCTTCTGCAGAAAAAGTATAGAATTGCAATCACACTCAACTCTGCCAGCAAGAAAAGAAGAGTCAAAATGTTTCTGGAAGAGAAAAACCTTGTGGTTGGGGATAATTTTGATGAAAGCAGAATTGTTATTTTTCCCGATAGTCTGGCAGAAGGTTTTGTTTTTGAGGATATAAAACTTGCAGTTTTTAGTGATAAAGAAGTTTTTGGTAATGAACAGAAACGGAAAAGAAAAATTGGAGATTTCGAGGAAGGTGTTGAAATTTCTAGTGTTGATGATTTAAAAGCTGGCAGCTATGTTGTCCACGAAAATCACGGTATTGGTAAATATCTTGGAGTTAAAACTTTAGAGATTCAGGGTCAGCATAAAGATTATCTTGTTTTGAAATATGCGGGAGAAGATAAACTCTATGTCCCAACTGAAAAAATCAACCTTGTGCAGAAATATATTGGTTCAGATGCTGGTAATCCTAAACTTTATAAATTAGGCAGCAGTGACTGGAAAAAAGTAAAAGAAAAAGTACAAAAATCTGTAGAAGAAATGGCTGTTGGCTTATTAGAACTTTATGCTGAAAGAGAAACTCTGACAGGTTATCAATTTTCTGAAGATGATGTCTGGCAGCAGGAGTTTGAGGATGCATTTCCATTTGAAGAAACTCCGGATCAAAAAGAAGCTATTACTGATGTGAAGTCTGATATGGAGTCTGAAAAACCAATGGATAGACTTTTATGTGGGGATGTGGGTTATGGAAAAACTGAGGTTGCAATTAGAGCTGCCTTTAAAGCTGCACTTGACAGCAAGCAGACTGCGGTTTTAGTTCCAACAACAATTCTGGCCCAGCAGCATTATAATACTTTTTCCGAAAGAATTGAGGAATTTCCTGTTAGAGTAGGGATGCTGAGTCGCTTTAATACAGCTGCTGAACAGCGTAAAACTTTAAAAAAATTAATTAAAGGCGAAATAGACATTTTGATTGGGACTCATCGTTTATTGTCTAAAGATGTTATTTTTGATGATCTGGGTTTATTAATCATTGATGAAGAACAGCGTTTTGGAGTTACTCATAAGGAAAAAATGAAAAATTTAAAGCGTAATGTTGATGTTTTAACTTTGACAGCAACCCCAATTCCAAGAACCCTGCATATGGCTTTAGTTGGAGTAAGGGATATGAGCCTTATAGAAACTCCACCGGAAAATAGATATCCGATCCGAACTTTTATCAAAGAACATAATAAGGAACTGATTGCCAGTGCAATTAGGAGAGAATTAGCACGGGAAGGACAGATTTATTTTGTTCATAATCGAGTTAAGGATATTGAGAAAACTGCCGGCAGGCTGCAGAAGTTAATGCCAGAAGCAAAAATAGCAGTTGCTCACGGCCAGATGAATGAAAAACGCCTGGAAAAAATAATGTATGATTTTTATCATTATAAATTTGATATATTGGTCTGTACAACAATAATAGAAACTGGACTGGATATTCCAAATGTGAATACAATTATTATTAATCATGCAGATAAGATGGGTTTATCACAGCTCTATCAGTTAAGAGGTAGAGTTGGACGTACAAATAGGATTGCCTATGCTTATTTACTCTATGAAAGAGATAGGATTCTGCCGGAAGTAGCAGAAAAAAGACTGGAAGCAATTAAAGAGTTTTCTTCTCTGGGGTCTGGTTTTAAAATTGCAATGCGCGATCTAGAAATCAGGGGTGCAGGTAATTTATTAGGTCCAGAACAGAGTGGGCATATTGCAGCAGTTGGATTTTCTTTATATACTAAATTATTAGAAGGAACCATCGAAGAACTTAAAGGTAAATCAGATCAAGAAGAAATCGAAGTGGAAATTGATCTTAATCTGGATGCTTATATACCAGATGATTATATTAAATATGAAGCTAGAAAAATCGAGATTTATAAGAAAATCAAATCTATTGAAAAAGAAGAAGATGCTTTAGATACTATTGACGAATTAATTGATAGATTTGGTGAGCCGCCTGTAGAGGTAATGCGTCTGGTTAATACAGCGCGGCTGAAGTTTATAGCTGCAGAATTAAATATTGATTTAATTAAAGAAGATAGCGGTAAAATAAAATGTCAATTTCTTAGTCCGGAAGTAGTTGACGGCAGTAAATTAGTTGAATTCAGCAAAAAATATAGGAGAAAAACCAAAATTAAATCTGCTAAAAAACCACAGATGTTAATTAAAATTGATGATCCTGAAAAAATAGATAAACAGTTATTAACAATGTTAAAGGATCTTAAAAATATTTAAATTTAGACAGTTTTAGACAAATAACTAAAATAAGAAATTATAAAAGGGTGGAAATAATGTCGGAAAACACAAAGCAGGGTAGTTTTATAAAAGGAGCGGCTATTTTGACAGCTGCCGGTCTGGCTGCCAGGGTAATGGGTTTTGGTTACCGCGTAATTTTAACCAGAATCATTGGTGCTGAAGGAATGGGGCTTTATCAGATGGCCTATCCGATTTATACTGTTTTGCTGGTTGTTTCCCGGTCCGGTATTCCTGTGGCCCTGGCTAAGTTGATTGCTGATAAAATAGCAGCAGATAAGAGAAAAGAAGCATATAAGATATTTAAAGTTGCCAGAAAGATGAGTTTTATAGTTGGTTTAGTAATTTCAATGATTATGGCTCTTTCTGCCAGGCCCTTAATTTCGCTTCTTTCACTTGATCCCCGATCATATTATGCAGTTCTGGCAATCTCACCGGCGATTTTTGTGGTTTCGATAATGGCTTCCTATCGTGGTTTTTTTCAGGGTCTCCAGGATATGGTTCCAACTGCAAAGTCACAGATTTTAGAACAATTTATTCGGATGTTTACTATGGTGGGTCTGGTTGTTTTTTTAGTTCCCTATGGTTTAGACTTCGCTGCTGCTGGTGCCAGCTTTGGAGCTGTTAGTGGGGCTTTTGGAGGACTTTTGATCCTTTTATATATTTATGCAAAAAGAAGAGAAAAAATATTTAGTTTTCTAGAGAATGGTTCTGATTCAGTGGAATTAAGCACTAAAAATGTCATTAAAAGAATTGTTTCTTTAGGTGTTCCGATTACTTTAGGAGCTCTTGTAATGCCTTTAATGAGTCTTGTTGATTTAGTTTTTGTTCCCAACAGGCTGCAGGCAGCTGGCTATATGGTTAGAGAGGCGACTGTGTTATATGGTATGTTTGCTGCTGTAGCAATGCCTTTAGTCAACTTTCCTACTATTATTACTGTTTCCTTATCTGCAAGTCTGGTGCCATCTATTGCCGAGGCTTTTACACTTGGTAAGGAAAAATTAATTAATTATCGAACGCAGACCGCTTTAAGATTAACTATTTTAATTTCTCTGCCTGCTGCTGCTGGTCTTTTTTTACTGGCAGAGCCGCTGACAGAGATTATTTTTTCCGAACCAGGGGCCGCTGTTCCTCTGCGTTTTGTTGCCTGGGGAGTATTTTTTATTGCCCTTCAGCAGACTAGTACCGGAATTTTAAATGGGATTGGGAAAACTTCTATTCCGGCCCGTAATTTAATGATCGGAGCAGTCTTTAATGGGGTTATTAACTATACATTAACTGCAGTACCTGCTTTTGGAATTAGAGGTGCAGCTTTAGGGACTACAATTGGTTTTGCTATTGCGGCTCTTTTAAATTTGTATTATGTAAAAAAAGAAAGCGGTTTTATAATTGATGTTAAAACAATGATTTTAAAACCTATTTTTTCAGTAGCTTCAATGATGATTTTTGTTGAATTATTTTACGAGTTTTTATTTAGTTCACTACAAAATGAGCAGATTAGTTATGCCTATCAGATAACCACTTTTGTTACTGTAGGGGCAGCAGCTTTATTTTATTTTATTATTTTATTATTGCTGCAGGAAATTAAATATCGAGATTTGGCTGTAATACCTGTTTTTGGAGCTAAACTGGCCAATTTAT
Organism: Halanaerobium sp.; assembly: GCA_041694515.1. GTDB lineage: Bacteria > Bacillota > Halanaerobiia > Halanaerobiales > Halanaerobiaceae > Halanaerobium. Next base: position 2,791 of record JASMSZ010000062.1, on the reverse strand, counting down.
TAAAAAAACTGGGTTTTTTAAAAGATTAATTATTTTTTAATAATTATTTGATACAATTTAAATGTCATAGTTTCCAATTTTGAGGAGGAAAAACTTTGGATAGCAGAAATCGAAAATTAATTCTGGAAGAATTAGATAAATTAATAGAAGTAATGTCAGTTTTGAGAGGACCAGATGGCTGTCCCTGGGATAAAAAACAGGATTATTATTCAATAAAAGCGAATATTATAGAGGAAGCTTATGAAGTTGTAGAAGCTCTGGAAAAAAATGATATCACAGCTTTTAAAGAAGAACTGGGTGATCTTCTGTTACAGGTTGTCTTTGAATCCCAGATTGCCTATGAAAAAGGTGATTTTAATTTAGCTGATGTAGCAAAAATTTTAAGGAAAAAACTTATTCGCCGTCATCCTCATGTTTTTGCAAATGTAGAAGCAGATGGTTCTGAAGAAGTGCTGAGGAACTGGGAGAAAATCAAGCAGGAGGAAAAAGAAGAAAAAAACCAACTCAATTCTCTATTGGATAAATTCAATCAGGGACAGAGCGCTTTAAATCAAGCTTATGATATCCAAAAAATTGCTGCTGAAGTTGGGTTTGATTGGAAAAATTTAAAGCCTGTGCTTGATAAAATAGAAGAAGAGTTTGGGGAATGCAAAGAAATTATTGGAGCCAATCCCGATAATACTTTATTTGCTGAACAAAATTTAAATATTAAAGAACGCAAAGACCTGGAAGCTGAAATTGGAGATTTGCTTTTTGCTGTAGTTAATCTGGCCCGATTTAAGAAGATCAATCCGGAACTTGCATTATTAAAGACTATTTCTAAGTTTAAGAATAGATTTAAATTTATAGAGCAGAGAATCATTGATGAAAAGGCAGAATTTGAAGATTATAGTTTAGAGCAGTTAGATGAAATTTGGAATCAAGCTAAAAGAGAAGAATAAAAATTCCATAAACAGGAGGATTATCAAAGATGAAAAGGAAGCTTATTACTATTTCGATCATTAGTATTTTGTTTTGCTTGACAATATTAACACCAGCATCAGCTTTTGATGTTGCTACAGGATCGGCTATTTTATTAGAAGCGGAAACCGGACAGGTATTATTTTCAAAAAATGCAGATCGAAAATTACCACCAGCAAGTGTTACTAAAATAATGACTTTGTTAATTGCTATGGAAAAACTGGAAGCGGGAAGTATTTCTCTTGATGATCAAGTAACAATTAGTAGATATGCAGAATCAATGGGGGGATCTCAGATTTTTTTGGCCGCTAATACTCAGGTGAAACTGGAAAAGTTACTTAAGGCAGTAACTATTGCTTCTGGAAATGATGCCAGTGTAGCGGTGGCAGAATATATTGCAGGTACATATAGTAATTTTATTGCTATGATGAATGAGAGGGCTGAAGAACTGGGAATGAATTCTACCAATTTTGCCAATTCAACAGGTCTACCTGATCCCAATCATTATTCAACTGCACGGGATATTTCTATTATGGCACGAGAGTTAGTAAAGTATCCTCAGGTTTTAGAATGGGCTTCAATTTGGACAGAAACTATTCAATTACCTAATCGAGAAGCTATGCTGGTTAATACCAATAGTTTAATAAATAAATATCCCAGTATGGATGGTTTAAAAACAGGACATACTCAGGAAGCTGGTTTTTGTCTTGCCTCTACTGCTAAAAAAGGTAACACGCGGTTAATAGCAGTTGTTTTGCAGGGAGAGACACTGCAAGAGAGGGAAGAATCAACAATTAGATTATTAGACTATGGTTTTAATGCTTTTTCTAAAAGACAGATAGCTGCTGTGGGAGATCAAATTCAAAATATTCCTGTAGCTGAATCAGCAGATAAAGTTGCAGTTGGTGAAGTAGCAGAGAATTTATTTGTTATGGTTCAGAAAGGACAGGAAAGAGAAATTTCTCAAAAAGTGGAAGTTAAAGATAATTTAAAAGCTCCAATTGAAAAAGGTGGAGTACTTGGTAAATTAACTGTCTATAGGGGGAAAGAAGTAATTTCCTCAGTTAATGTTATTGCCCCACAAGAAATAGAAAAAGCTAATATAGTGACCAGGTTATGGAGAAAAATAATTAATTTTGTTCAGGGATTATTCTCATAATTATTTAGTAGATAGAGATCAACTTGTTTATAGATTTTAAAATAAAATTTTATATTTAGGTTTTAGAAAACAAACTTCCTTCAATGATTTTACTTGAATGGGGTTTGTTTTCTATTAATATAATTAAATATTTTCAAGAAAGTTCTTGACAGTATATTAATTAAATGTTACTATATTAAACGTTGCAGCAATAATTAGTTTTGCTTGCAATATCTTTTAAAAAATCATTTTCAACTCTTGACAAAAGAGTGGTTTGATGTTATGATAATGTATGTCGCTGAAAAGTTATGAATCACAATTTTCTGGCCGACAAAATTATCTTAAAAAGTTCTTGACAAAGCAAAAAGAGATTGATAAGATAATAAGCGTCGCACAAATAATCTCCCCAAAAAATTGAGAAGCAAATTGTTCTCAATCTGGAGATTTAAAGAACCTAAGTTTCAGGCTTAAATATTTTTCTTCTTTATATATATAAGAGAAACAAAGAGTTTTGAAGCCGGGAAAACTTTTTAAAAGTTTTTTTCTAAAAAGTTCTTGACAAAGTGAGGCGTGGTTGATAAGATATTAAATGTCGCTGATAAAAAACGCGGCAAAATATGAACCTTGAAAATTAAACAGCAAGCCAACGTTAATATACTTTGAGTGTTAAAACTTAAAAGTAATTATAGTTTA
>JASMSZ010000061.1:0-10932 GCA_041694515.1 Halanaerobium sp. | reverse complement strand
GCTCGAACCAGGCACCCTCGCGGCACATGAAGCGACTTGCTTACCGCTGCTTCCTCCCGGACCTGACGGGGTTCACAAGACTTCATTGCGCGAGACCCAATTGTCAACACTACTTATCAGGGCCAGACCCTGAAAGAAAAAATTCTCAGCCACGGCGTCAATCCTGCTCTAGCGGTTTGCAGGTTACAGGGTACCGCTACCACCCCATCTAGTGCGGCCAAATCTTAACAAAAATTATAAAGTTTTTAATGGCGGAGAGGGAGGGATTCGAACCCTCGGTAGGTTTGAGCCTACACCCGCTTTCCAGGCGGGCCCCTTAAGCCAGACTCGGACACCTCTCCGTAAAGTCTCTACTTTGAAAATTTATATATAATTCTATAGATGATAAATTCTAATGGCGGAAGGAGAGGGATTCGAACCCTCGAGACAGTAAAACTGTCTACTTGATTTCGAGTCAAGCGGTTTCAGCCAGACTCACCCATCCTTCCGTAATCTTAACTCACGGAAAAAATCTTTTAAAAGCTGAGCTGATTCTTTTTCCAGTACACCTGCCTCAACTTCTACCTGATGATTAAATCGGTTATCATCTAATAGCTGATACAGGCTTCTGACAGCTCCTGCTTTGGGATCACTGGCACCGTAAACAAGGCGTTTGATTCGCGACTGTAAAACTGCACCTGCACACATTGGGCAGGGCTCTAAAGTCACATAAAGCTGACAATTTTCTAAACGCCAGCTGTCCTCATTTGCGGCAGCTTCTCTCAGAGCAATCATTTCGGCATGAGAAGTTGGGTCCTGAGTTTGCTCCCGGAGATTAAACCCACGGCCAACAACCTGATCATCACAGACAACAACTGCACCGATTGGAACTTCAGCTCTCTGATAAGCCTTCCCGGCTTCTGCCAGGGCCATCTGCATATATTTTATATCATCTTCCATAGAATATCTCCTGAATAATGCAAAATTTTAACTTGCAACATTAACTATTATAACAGCTGCTTTTGCCTTTTGCAAGACCTTTTTGAGATAATTTTCAAGGCCCAGCAGCCGGAAGTGTCTGGTTAATTATGTCGATAAATAACAGCTATAAATATAAAAATCTCCCTGCTGTGTTAACTGGGAGTTTACTTTTGCTATCTTATTTAAAATGGCGCGCCCGAGAGGATTCGAACCCCTAGCCTACTGATCCGTAGTCAATCGCTCTATCCAGTTGAGCTACGGGCGCACATTAAGATTATTTCAGACGACGATTATTATTATAACAGCATACAGGGGTCTCGTCAAGGACTTTTTGAAATAAATTAGCATTGATTAAACTGACAGCCGTTGTGAGCTGTTATGAGTTAGAATCGAGATAGTTTGACAATAATTAAAAGGGTAAATCATCAGAAAAAAAGTCGTTCTGATAAGCTTCATCTTCATCAAATTCATCAAAATATTCTTCGTACTCTTCTTCTGTCATTGATGCAATTTTTTCCACCAGTTGATCATCTTCTTTTCTTATTCTTTTTAATTCCTCAAATTCTTCTATAACTGATTTCGCCGCTTCCCGTACCCTTTTAGAATCATCATTCAAATATTTATCAAGCTGCTTTTTATTATTTTTAGATAAGTTCATAAAACGAATCATGCCGTAAATTTTATTGATTTTTATTTGTTCATCCTGCTCTTCCGATGATTTTTTAGAACATTTCTTGCATATATGTCGGCTGTGTCCTTTGCCAGAGAACTTTTCATTAGGAAGTACACTGGCACACACTACACAGTAATGACCATTTCTTTTTTTGCCCATTAGTTATTCAACTCCTTATAGCCTTAGAAAAATTATGATCTAATCTGTTCTCTCTGTTCATTAATTATTCTTACCTTTTCTTCTATTTCATTATAAATATTAATATCTTCTTCAATTTTCAGTGTAACTGCGAGTGCATAAGGAATTTCAATATCATTCTTATTCAATTCATTTGTTTTATCATAGCAGTTAACACTAACCTTTATGTTGTCACTATCATAATAAACACTGGCTTTATCACCTGTTAAAATTTCATGCTGAAGAGTGCCTCTCATTACAGCCTGCCAGTCCGCCTGACTTCTACCCAACAATAATTCATCTTGTGGTGGTTTAAAATATAATTTCGCCAGTCGATAATTTTTAAACTGAGATTTTATTGGACTAAACCAGGCCAGAGTAATAATTAGATTTCTTGGAATAGCTTTACTTTCAAGACTTTTAGGTAAAGGAAAAATATATTTATGCCCCTCCTCAGCCTTGATTTTTGATGTAGCAAATAAAGTGACCTGTCTTTCAGTGCAGCCATATATTTGTTCTGGATTAATAAAACCATAACCCAAAAACTTTTGTGCGTGTCTTCTAAAAGAATTTATATTTACATCTTCAGACAAAGTTTCCTCCAAAAATTTATATCCATTATTCCAGTCAGCATAATGAACTAGCAGACATTTTATTAATGCTGTAATTTCATCGTCTGGTATATTAGTAAACTCTTGATTGGTTTTTAATAACTCATATAATTCAGCTGCCTTATGAGTTGCTAGAGCATTAGCATTGCTCGTACCAGTAGTATAAGCAAAATTATTTATTCCCGGACTTGATCCCGGAAAAGCAACTTTTAAACCGGGTGGTTTATGTACTGAAAAATTAGGAGTAAATCTGTGATTCTCCCCAGGTAAGTAATTCTTATTATATATCTGTCTTCCACCCGGCAATAAAATATCAGGTTTAACTGTTCTATTATAACCTAAACCAAAGCGTGAAATAGGACTGGGTAAATTGTTATACCCTTCAAAAAAATCGATATGAAAATTATCAGCTTTATTACCAGCACTAACCATAAAAAGAATTCTATATTTCCATGAAAGCCAATCTAATAGTCTGGCCAGAGAACTCATCTTATCTAAATATGGACGATATTTATCACCAATGGAAAAATTAATGATCTTTATCTCAGAAGCTACCCCATCATTTCCTTCTTCGAATAATCTTTTCACGGCTTGATAAATCCTTTTTATAAATAATTTATCTTCAGGATCATCAATAATTAATTTGTTTTTTATAGATTGGTGGTTTTGCAGAGGCAAACCATCAAATAAAGCAACCACTGGCTCCATATCGGTTTGTTCTGTAGTACCAATATTGTCGGTAGCTAATTCTTCCAATTCTTCAACTTGAAATTTATAATCTGCCTGAGGAAGTGGATTAAAAAACATTACAGATTCAGATCTTAAAACTCTATTATCATTATTTTGTCTAAAGTCAGCAACTAATTTTTCAGCTGAAACAGCAGGGATTTCTGCTAAAAAAGCATGATATTTAATTTCTTCGATTAAAGCTGAATCGATAATTTTACCTTCAAATTCTTCGATTTTATTTTTAAAATCAGACTCAATTAATCTTTGTTTATCTTGATCATCATTAAACCAGAATTCTATTTCGAACTTAACTGAATCTTGATATTCTAAATCTTCTTTCCATCTTTTTAACAGACCCGTATCTTGAAGCCTATCCTCTACACCCCAGGTTCTGATATCCTTTAAATGATTAAAGATCTCTCTCCAACCTTTTTTCCCTCGAGGAAGATCTTCTTCCCTGTTAAATTTATCCCATAACTGAAGTAACTGTTCCAGAGCAGTCCTATTTGTTAAAAGCATATATAACTTGCATTTTAATTCCTTACCTGAAGGAGCACTACCTTTATAAAATTCTTCATTTTCTTCAAGACTCTCTGAAATAGAATCTACCAACCAGCTAAACCCTTGAGTATTTTTTACTGCTGTATAAAAATTACTGACACTTCCTACCGTTTCTAATACCAGAACCATATCCGGATCTAAGCCAGTAGTCTCATCTTTTATTTCAGCAAGTCTTGACTCCATTGTACGCGTCAACTCTCTCATGGGACCATCAAATTTATCTTTTTGTTTTTCACGAGAAGGACTCTTTATCTTAGATCTTCCTCCAGTTAAACTTTCTCGACCGCTGATTGTATAATTAGGAAAAGGGATATACTTTTTTTGAGGCAAGTTGATTTCCTCCAATCACTTATTCATTTAACTTATTATCCCACTGCTCTAATCTTTCATTTATTATACTTTTAAGAGAATTACCACTTAAGATTAATCTTCTGTAAACATCAAGGCCAAATTGTTCTATCTCCGCAAAACTCAGACCAAACAATTTATCCGCCAGAATCTCTTTATCAAATTTTAAATTGGTATTGATACTTTTTTCAAATTTATTAAACCATTTAGTAATATCTGTTTTGGAAGGATAATCTAATTCAAGTTTAATTTGAAATCGACGCCAGACAGCTCTGTCCAATAATTCTGGATGATTAGTTGCAGTCACAACAACTACATTACTTGGTAAATCATCTACCTGCATTAATAAAGAACTGACTACCCTTTTAATTTCTCCTGACTCTCTGGAATCTCCTCTTTCTTTACCCAAAACATCAAACTCGTCAAAAAATAATACACAATTTCTTTTGCTGACAAATTCAAATAATTCATCAATTTTCTTAGCTGTTTCACCCAGATAGCTGCTTATAAGTTGTTCATAAGAAACTATAAATAAGGGAACCATTAGTTCCTCGGCAATTGCTTTTGCTAAAGAAGTTTTTCCATTTCCAGGCGGACCCACCAAAAGTACTCTATGTCGTGGTTCCACGTTGTTTGCTCTTAATATATCAGCCTTTTGCTGTTCCTCAATCAGTTCATCACAAATATTTAGTGTTTTATTATTTAATATTAAATCATTAAAAGTAAATCGAGGAATTCTTTCTATTAAAGCTTTATTTTTAGCATTTTTATTTTTAAGATAATAGGTATTATTTTTATTATCAGAAGTGCCCTTATTCTTGTTTTGGAACTTTTCTTCGATCCTTGAAGCCAGAATATGGTGGTCTTTGGCTTTTTCTTCCGAAATAATAGCCTTAGTAGTTCTTTCAAACAAGCTTTTATCTCCAGACATTCCAGCCTGAACTAATTTTAAAACTAAATCACCTCTAGCCATCTTATAACACCTCCAGATAGTTATAATTTTATAATCTGCATCTATCCTGTAAGTTTTTAAGTCCCTTAAATATTCCCCTACAGCTCTTTTTCTCTGATAAATATTTTGAGATTCGAGCTCCATTTTTGTTATATAATCACTATTGTAGAAAGCATTAATAACTTTATTATGAGAATCAGCTCCTGAAAATTCATTAGTGATCCAGCCGGTTTTTAGTGCAAATTCTCTGGATAAACAAAATGCACCATAATAACTACGGCTGATTATATTTCTCATGATACATTCATTCTTTTGAGAAGTATTCGATAATGCTTCAGCAAATTCTATATACTGCTGCCAGTCAAAGTTCTTTTCAGGTGGCATTAATGTGAATCCTCCTTAAAAAATCATTGTCTTTCTTTAGTAAAAAGTCACTTTTAAAATCCATTAAATATTGAAAAGCGCTGTCAACAGTTAAATCAGAGGTGTTAATTAAAATAATTAAAATTTCCTCTCCTGTTTCAAATTCTTTTCTCACTTCTAAACTTAATTTTCTTTTTTTATCAAAGTAATTTATTAAAACATCCGGTAATGATTCTAAAAAAAACAAAATATCTTTATTTTTTAATAGAAAAGTTAATATTTTATTTTTATTTATTAAAATATAATTTTCTTTAACAAATGAAATTTTATTTTGAATTATTACTTTTTTTATTTTATTTAATATATTTTCAAACTTATGATCCAAAGACTGAGAATCTAATAAAGCCCCACCTAAAACTCTGGCAGTTATCTTTACTGGTATAGTAAAATTTGTTAGTTTACCAGCAGAATATTCATCAATCTTTAAATCTTTAGTAATTAAGCTCAAAATTTTTTGAAAATCAAGTTGCCCTTTTTCTCTGCTCAATTTGGCTTCACCCTTAAAACTTCGAGGAATAACAAAGCTACTCATAATATCAGCTCCCTAATAAAATTTAATTATTCCTTATCATTATTATTTAAATTTAACAAATTTTTGTCAAATTCATTGTTATACTCCATAATCAATTCTACCAGAGATACAACAAATTTTTCAGCCATTTCGGGAGAAAACTTAACCATAGAGACAAGATCAAGATCATATTCCTGATTTTTATTAGTATCAGCAAAGTCAACAAGTATTTCTGACTCATTATATTCTAGTTTAAAAGAGTTAGCATATTTTCTCTTCAAATCATCTGGAATATTAATTTTTAGATCTTCATCTTTAATTTTCCCATACATTTTTAAACACCCCTTCATAAAAAATTATCCAAAATATAATCTATTTATAATATTCATCATTAAGTCTAAAAAACCTTTTAATATTTTTGAAAAAGTGCAGCGATCTCTTTCCCTTAAATTATTCTTCATTCAAATTCAGATAAAGATCAATAATGATTGCTGTAAAAAGGGTGATGATTCACTTCTATTTCAGATAATCTCAAATTGTTATTAAAAAATCGATAATTTTAACTTGCAAAAGCAAAGTCCTTAATTTAGATAGTGATAAGCTGCAGTTTTAACTGAAAGTATAAAATATCATTTGACATTCACACTATATATGAAATTAAAGAAAACCCCGCAGACCTTAACCAACAAATAAGTGAGTTTTTATTTGAAAACACTTGACTTTTTATCAATAAAACAGTAATATTAATTTAGAAAATAAAATTACAAAGAGCTCTTCAATGGGCAAAATTAAAATTATGAAAGCACCTGATATTTTATCAGGTGTTTTTCTTTTTTTATAATTAAAAGCTATTTTTCATCAGGCTTTTTAAATTCTTTTAAGAATATTTTTTCTTAAATATACATTTTATGACTAGCATTGCATAAAAATATTTAAACAAAGTCAAGTACTATTCTCAGCAGCGCCCCCCTCTGACCAAGCTTTTTGTATTTAAAAAGTTTTGTTTTGCATTTAGCACATTTTACCGTCAGCAGAATATCAAATTTATATCTAAATCAAAATTAGTGCTGAGAGCTGTCATTAATAAGTTCCATTATCTTATTTAAAACAGCTCTCGGATTCTGAATAAACTCTGAATAAAAAAATCCCAGCTGATTTTCTTTTAGTTCTACCTGCAGTATATCTTCTTTAAGTTTGATTTTGGCTTTTCCAACTCTAAACCCTTCAATTTTTTGGATTTGATCCAGATTATTGTTTTCTAATTTTAAGCTTATATCTTCCTTGAGCCGCTTTAATTCCAGCCAGAGCCGCCATTCTTTTAAAGAACGAATGCTTAGCTCAGGTAGAGTATCGGCCTTTTTAAGCAGCATTAGATTTGAATAAATATGACTGCCGCTGACTCCATAACCTTCGGATTTAATTTTTTTGCCGAGCTGCTGCCAGCTTTCAACTTCAAAGAGCAGATAATCCTGGTCACCACTTCTGCTGCTGGAAGGAAAATCAATTTCTTCTCTTTTGGCTATCTTTTTATTCTTAATTCTGCCGTAATAATGGACTCCACTCTGGTCGCCAAATTTTGCTTTACTCTGAAAGATCGCTATGTATTCTAGATTATAATTTAAAACCGACTGTTGTAAAGGCAGATAGTAAAGATTATTAGCCAGCAAATACTGCAGCTGCTTTTTACTGCGCAGAGACCCAAGCAGCAGGTCAACCTTAAATTCTGCCTGAGGTCTAAATTCATCTGCAGCAGCCGGCATCAGGTTGCGGTCAAAATTGCTTTGAGCTGATTCATCGATTATATTTTCTAAAAAATCAGCCAGTAGTTCTGTGCTTCCGGGTAAAAAGGGAAAGGCTCCGATATTGACCTGCTCAATACTCTGGTAGAATTTATGTTTTTTAAATTTTTTCTGATCGTGATAGGGAAAAAGCACATAGGCTCCGACCATTGTTCTCCGGTAGTCTTCTCCCATTTCTGCTGCTACGGCATCTCGATAGCGGTGCATGGTGTTGATATCTGATTCTTCCGGGCCGGGAATTCCCTCGTATCTGTCACCATATCTAGTTCCCTCTTCTGCGTTGTTGAGTCGGTATTTAGCATCAAAGATAAATTTATACTGATGCTCAGAATCATTTTTACTAAGTGAAAGAATATTATCCGGCTTCTGATTGGTGGTGATTCCATCTCCACTTGATCTATTGTAGCTTAAAGTAAATTTCTCACCAGTAATTGGATTCAGATATTCGACTTCAGCCGCTGCTCCCTGAGAAAGGGTAACATTGATTCCGCTGTAATCTAAATCAATAATATTATTTTTAATCATCTTATATTTATTCTGGAGCAGGCTGTTTAACTTAAGAAATGTCCAGTATTCATAGAGCTGCCAAAGCTGCTTAATTGAAAGCCGAAAGATATCTCCATTGAGAGAAAGACCTTTTAAAAGCATTAGGTAGTATTTATATAATTCCTTGTAGCCAGGAGCCATCTGCAGCACTAGAGAGATGGAATCTATTTTCTGCAGTTCACCAACTTCAGCCAGAAATGAATGTTTAAGTTTTAATTTAAGTTTTCTGATCATTTTATCGACTTCATCCAGCAAATTTTGATCCGGATTTGTTATGGATTTAGAATAATTTACTTTAAAGTGTTTCAGCCTTTTGATCAGTTCTGAAAAACTCCACTTGATAAATTTATTTTCAAAATTATCATAGCTCAGCTTCTTTTCCACTGCCAGCATCTTTTCCGGCAGCTTAAGATCCTGATCATAATGACGGCTGTTTTTATTTAACCACTTAAGGCTCTGTCTGCCGACCTTTTTGACTCTAGAAGCAGGTCGAACATTTTTCTTTCTAATAATTTGATGATGAGGTGACTCTTCTATTCTCTTTAGAGCTTTAAATAAATCTTCAAAGATATTTTTAATTATCGTAAAAAACTCAGCTTCGGTGATATTCTGCTTTTCAGAAATCTTCATTTCTTGATAGGTCTTTCTTAAAAAATCATAGGCTAAATTATATACTTCCTTATTTACTTCCTCTAAAAGCTGATTGTAGTCCTGCTGGTAGTCAATCTTGCTGGGAAAAACCTCCAGTTTGAGGGTTAAAATCACCTGAGAGTTACTGCGAATTTCAAATTCAGAATAACCAATATCACTTCCAAAATTGATGCTGCCGTAAAGTACATTGGGCTTGTCATTTGGATGAGACAGCGATTCTCTGATTTCCCGATTAGGATGGTAGAGCTCAATCGGCATTTCTGCTTCTATGTGAAAATCATAGTTTTGATATTCAAAAAAGAGGGGGTAGCTTTTTATAGAGTTAAACTGGCTCAATTTGAGCTGATCTATTTCCGGATCGTGATATTTAAAATCAAATCTTTTTTCTAAAATTGAGCTGAAGCTGTAGGAAGCCTGAGCCTTATTTCTCTCCGGGAATTTCTTTTCGTGATCAGGATGAAGGGGCTTACCCTTAATATTTAGAGAAAATTTATCAGTTTTAATTGTGATTAGATCTATCTTTTTTACTGCCATTTTATCACCTTAATATAGTCGATATCTCATCTAATATTTTTATATCTTTAGTTCATTCAAATTTTTTGTCTGAATTGCAGTCCAAACTATAACCAGTAAGAAGTAAAACCATCTTCTTCAAATTTTCTCAGCATATATGCTGTTTTTTCTGCAGATTCCGGATATTTAAAATCCTCTTTTTCTGTCTGATAATAGTTCCAGATTTTTGCAGACAGCTGCCCATTTTCTTTGCTGAAGTTAGATCCACTAAAGAAATCAAATAATTCCAGCAAAATTTTCTTAATAACAGCTGAACTACCCTGAATCCTGGGTAATACTTTCTGCAATATTTCTTTATCGAAGGCAGTATTTTCAACCAGCAGTTCTTTATCCAGAGCTTCAACAACATAGAAGTTGATCTCATCTCTGATTCTGTAGCCAACCTGCAGATTTGCCTTTTTAAATATCTGGTTTAGTCTTTCCAGTTCTTCAGTTATTCTTCTAACTTCATCTTTTTTAGCCGGCAGCAGATCTTTTAAATTTAGATACTCAGTTTTTAGAAATTGATTATTTACCTTTAAGCTCTGAGCCTGCACTGAATAATCTTCCTTCAAAAAGGCTGTTAAGTCGATCTGATTGAATTCAATTGTATTTGCTCTATCTAATACCTTTTTGCTGAACGGATGAGTCGTTTCATCCATATTAACCGTTCCAATTAGATAGAGGTTGTCCGGTATATATAGACTAGAGTATTTAGATTTAGAATTATTTTTATCATTTGGATCAAAGTCATTCTCATTTAGTAATCTATCTGTTTTAATCTGATCACCATCATAGTGTCGGGTCTCCATTTTTGATAAAAAATCACTAAAATAATATTCCACTCGAGCCAGGTTCATTTCGTCAAGACAAACTAAATAGGAATTAGCTGGATCTGCAGCAGCTTTTTTGATTGTTTCTAATATCGGGCCAGGCTGAAAGTTTCCTCTAATATTGCTGTATCCTAAGAGATCGGCACTGTCATTCCAGTCTGGTTTAACTGAAATTAATTTAAAGCGGTCATTTTCTGAGCTGCAGCCAATAGCCCCGGCAAATAGTTCTACCAGTTTTGTTTTACCAGTACCTGATATTCCTGCCAGCAGGACAAAGGGTTTTGTTTTTAGAGAAAGATAGAAGTTTTCGATTAGGTTATCAGGATAGGTATAGCCCTGAGCTTTAATGTAGTTTTTGATTTGAGTTAGTATTTCTTTAGTGGTTAGTTGATTAATTTCTGCTACCATTGGATCCTCCTCTAAAAGAGCAAATTCTGGCCAATTAGTTTCTTTAGCTTTATTTTGAATAATTGTTAATGCTTTTTTGCTAAAATAAAATAAATACCCTTGATTAACTCCACCTAATTTATTGATTGGGCCTTTTTTAATATCTAATTCTACTATTTCTTGATTGAATTGACCTAAATTAACTGTAGGTTCTAGTTT
>JASMSZ010000060.1:0-2223 GCA_041694515.1 Halanaerobium sp. | reverse complement strand
AGAGCAAAAGGGGCGCTGATGGGTGCTTTTATTGGAGAAGCTCTTGGTGTTGGACCTCACTGGTATTATGATTTAGAAGAAATGCGGCAAGAATATGGTGACTGGATTGATGATTATACTGAACCCAAAACTGACAGGTATCACGGGGGACTTAAGGCTGGCGAAATTTCTCAGGCTGGTATTCTGCTGAAAATGATGACTGAGCATTTAATCGAAAATGACGGTTATGATCAGACTGCTTTCTGCAAAATGATGGACGATGACTTTTTGCCAAAAATCTCTGGGAAGGCGATGGCTGGCCCGGGAGGATATACAAGTCAGTCGATTCGGCATCTCTGGCGGGCAAGAGTAAAAAATGAGCTGCCCTGGGATCAGGTCGCCGGTAATGCAGATACGACTGAGGCAATTGAAAGAAATATTGCTCAGGCAATTTTCTATGCAGATGACCTTGAGGCTTTGAGCTTGAATATAACTGAAAATACAGCCTTAACCCAGTCAGACAATTTGATTGGTTCTTTAACGGTTGCTTACAGTTCAGTGCTTGCTCTACTGGTCAGGGGAGAAAAATTGGATCCCCAAATATCTACAAAACTTATGCAGGCTGTAGACGATGGTAAATTACCTTTCCATAAGGTGACTTCTGATAATTTAAATCCACCGGCTGGAGATAATATGGTCAAAGAATCTGACCTCTATGGTGAGGGAATCTTTGCCTCTCCAGATGGACTGCTTTCCCCTTCTTATATGGCTCGAGCAGCGGTAGATGAAGATATAGAGATTGAACCTGCCTGGAAGGCTGCAGTTGTTTATGGAATGCCCTGTGCAATATATCATATGCTGCCTGCAGTTTATTATCTAGCGGCTAGATTTAAAGATGATTTTGAAGCAGGAGTACTCCATGCCCTCAATGGAGGCGGCCAGAATCAGGTGAGAACAATGCTGACCGGTGCTTTAATCGGAGCTCAGGTTGGTTTTCCCAGGATCCCAGAAAGATTTATTGAAGGATTACAGCAGAAAGATGAATTGCTCAGCTTAACTGATAAACTGGTAGAAAAAATTTAAATAAATGAAACTTGAATATAAAGCTGTTTTGATAGTGAATTTAAGCTGTCAGAACAGCTTTTTTCATTTTAGGTTCTTAAATTAATAAAAAGCTCAAAATATTTACGATATTCTTCTGCAAAAACACTGTCTTTTAAATAGACAAAATTAAATTCTCTTTCAATATTAAAATTCTTAATCTTTAAGGCTGAGATTTTATCCGCCTCTAAATCTCTTTTAGCTGCTGCTTGATACATAAAAGAAATGCCTTTACCCTGGGATACCAGAGCTTTAATCGCATTTAGATTGCCAATTTCTAAAGTTTTAGCAAAGCTTTTTTGATTTAAATTATTTGTATAAAGAATTTGTTCTAAGATTTCTCTGGTTCCAGATCCACTTTCTCTTAAAATCAGGCGAAAATCTAAGAGCTCATCCAATTTTATTTTCTCGCTGTTTAATTTTGAGTCAGCAGAGCAGATACCAATAAACTTCTCTCTACTAAAAAGGTGATATCCATACTTAGTCTTGTCAAAAAAACCTTCCAGAATCGCAAAATTAATTTCTCCCGCTTTTAATTTTTGGAGCAGAGTGGCTGTGTTTTCAACCAGCATATCAAAATTAAGCTTCGGATTTTCCTCCATCGCCTGATCTAATATATCCGGCATTACAAACTCACCAATTGAGAGAGTCGCCCCAAATTTTATATTTTGCTTGGATGATTTATTGCTGATAGTTTTTGCTATTTCTCTACTGTCAGCGCTCATCCTTTCTGTATAATGATATAGCTTTTTACCAGCCGCAGTTAGATTAAGCTTTTTGCTGCTGTAATTAAATAATTTAACCCCGTAATATTCTTCTAAATGTTTAATGTGCTGGGAAACAGTGGGCTGTGTAATATGGAGTTTTTCAGCAGTTTTAGTGTAGTTTTTGATCTGACAGAGTTCCAAGAAAGTCTGATGTCTAAAATCGATCATAGTTATTTTCCTCCTGGTCTAAGAATTCGATTATTAAAAGGGTTACTATAATTTAATTTTATATATTTATAAAATATTATAATTTTATTTTATCGATAATCTGTTATAAAATCAAGATTGTAAACTATAAGGGGGAAGATAAAATGAATAAGCTTAGTGATTATCTAGCAGGGATCATCCTTACAATTTTATTAGCTTTAACTGCTAA
>JASMSZ010000059.1:0-33568 GCA_041694515.1 Halanaerobium sp. | reverse complement strand
GGGAGACTATGCATATTTCGGAAGGTGTTTTGTCTGCACCAATTTTAATCAGTGGAGCTGTGCTTACAGCAGCTGGAGTGACAGTTGGATTAAAAAAAATGAAGGACCAGGATATACCCAGAACTGCCTTAATATCGGCAGCTTTATTTGTAGCTTCCTTAATTCATTTGCCGCTGGGGCCGACAAGTGTCCATTTAATCTTAAATGGTACAGCCGGTATAATACTCGGCTGGCAGATTTTCCCGGCAATTTTAATTTCTTTATTTTTACAGAGTATTTTATTTCAATTTGGAGGAATTACCACTCTGGGTATTAATACATTTAATATAGCTTTTCCTGGAATTGCAGCCTATTATCTATTCTCTTTTGCCAGGATTAATAGTAATCTTCGGCTCGGTATTCTTTCTTTTATCAGTGGTGGTTTTTCAGTTTTTTTAACTTCTATTCTGGTTGCCTTTTCTCTGGTTTTCACAGAGCAATCTTTTCTAGAAATTGCAAAATTGGCAGTTGTCTCACATTTACCAGTTATAATTATTGAAGGAATAATAACTGTCTTTGTAGTTTTTTCAATCAAAAAAATAAATATAAATATTTTAGGGGGAATCAAAGAAAATGTTTAATAAATTAAATCTATCAATTTTTTTCTTTTTGTTTTTAGCAGTTTTTTTATTTTCAACTTCTGCAGTCCTGGCTCACGGCGTTCATTTAGATGCCTATGTAGAGGGGAACAAAATTATTGCTGAAGCTTCTTTTTCAGATGGAGCAGCTATAAAAAATTCTGAGATTAATATTTATGATGAGCACGGTCATCTTTTAAACACCTCTCAGACCGATGAAAATGGAAGGGCAGAGTTTAAAGTACCTGTGCTGGAAGATCTGAGATTGGTTTTAAACGACAATCTGGGTCATCAGGCTCAATATATTGTAAAAAGATCTAAACTTCCAGCTGAGTTTCAAAGTTCAAATTCTGAATCAAAAATGGAATCAGCAAATGCTGTCAACGAAGAACAATTACGAAAAATTATTAGTGATGAGCTGGATAAAAAACTGGCCCCTATTAATCATGATTTAGATAAGTTATCTAATAGTGGTCCGGGAATGACAGAGATAATCGGTGGAATAGGTTATATATTTGGACTAATGGGTCTTTATTTTTATTTTAAAAAGAGAGAAAATTAATGATGCTGGAAGAAAAATTAGCGGCTGGTTCCAGCTGGATTCACAGACTTGATCCCCGGGCCAAATTAGTGGTTGGATTATTTTTTTCTTTTCTAATTGCTTTATCAAATGAATTAAAGACTTTGAGCCTGTTTTTTGCTTTAGCAGTGATTTTAATAATTTCAATTGAAATTGATTTTAAATATCTCTTAAAAAGACTCCTGCTGCTTAATTTATTTATTTGTTTAATCTGGTTTTTTATTCCGTTTACTTTTCCCGGTAAGGAAATTTTTACTGTCTGGCGGTTTTCGGTTTCAAAAGAAGGAATTTTCTATGCTTTAAAAATTACTCTAAGGTCAAACAGTATTATCTTATTGGTGATTTCATTGCTATCTACTTCTTCAGTTCTGGATTTAATCCATGCAATGAGCAGGCTCCGGATTCCGCCAAAACTAATTTATTTATTATTTTTTGTTTATAGATATTTATATGTAATAAAAAAGGAATTTAATAACATACATCAGGCTATGCTGTTGAGAGGATTTAAGGCAAAAACTAATCTGCACACCTATAGATCATATGCTTATTTGATTGCAATGTTGTTGATAAAAAGCTACGAAAGATCCCAAAAGGTTTATCAGGCAATGATCTGCCGGGGTTTTAAAGGAAATTTTGTAATGATAGATCATTTTAAATTAAAACAAAAGGACTATCTGTTTATAATAGTTTCATCTCTGCTTTTTATATTTTTATTAATTATTGAAAAGGGATTGATTTAATAATGATAAAATTAGAAAATATTTATTTTGAATATGAAGATGGAAATAAAGTTTTAGCTGGTTTTGATTTTGAAATTAAAGCTGGGGAAAGAATTGCCCTAAAAGGTTCAAATGGAGCCGGAAAAACTACTGTTTTTAAGCTGATAATGGGTTTAATTAAAGCTCAAAAAGGTAAACTACATATTTTTGGAAAGGAAAGAAAAAAAGAAAAAGATTTTTTAGAAGTAAGGGAAAGAGTTGGCTATTTATTTCAGGATTCAGATAATCAATTATTTTGTCCAACAGTAGAAGAAGATATTGCCTTTGGTCCGATTAATCTTGGTAAGAGCCGCAGTCAGGCAAAAAGAATTGTTGAAGAAAAATTAAAACTGGTTGAAATGGAAGGTTTCGAAAAAAAGGCAAGTTATAATCTTTCTCAGGGGCAGAAGAAAATAATTGCCTTTGCTTCAGTGCTGGCAATGGAACCAGAACTGCTTTTGTTAGATGAGCCTTTTGCCAGTCTTGATAGAGAATCAGCAGCAAGAATGGTTTATATTTTAAAGAAAATCTCACAGCCTTTTGTTTTAGTTTCTCATAATGATAAACTTTCGCAAAAAGTAATAAATAAATCATATTCAATCTGAAAGGAGCTGTTATAAGTGTCAGCAGCAAAAAAATTATATGTAATCGGGATTGGACCCGGTTCTACAGAAATGATGAGCAGGAAAGCATTTGCTATTCTAAAAAATGTCGAAGTTATAGTGGGTTATAAAAGTTATTTAAAACTTGTGGCAGAAATCATTTCTAAAGAACAGCAAATTTATCAGAGTGGAATGGGTGCCGAAAAAGAACGAGTGGCAAAAGCAATTGAATATGCCTTAAATGGTAAAACTACGGCGATTATCAGCAGTGGGGATGCCGGGGTTTATGGGATGGCAGGACCAGTTTTAGAATTAGTTGATAAAAGAAATTTAGATTTAGAAGTAGAAGTTGTTCCAGGAATTACAGCGGCCAACGCAGCAGCAGCTGTGCTTGGAGCTCCACTGATGCATGATTATGCGGTAATCAGCCTCAGTGATATTTTAACTCCCTGGAAAATAATAGTTAAAAGGTTAAAAGCTGCTGCAGAATCAGATCTGATTACAGTACTCTATAATCCCCGCAGCAGCAAAAGAAAAAAACAGTTAAAAATTGCCAGAGAGATTTATTTAGAGCATAGAGAGCAGTCTACCCCGGTCGGGATTGTGCGCAATATAGACAGAGATGGGGAAAATATTATAATCAGTGATCTTCAAAAGCTTCCTCTTAAAAAAGTTGATATGTTAAGTACAGTAGTAATTGGTAATTCTCAAACTTATGTAGCTGATAATAACTTAGTAACTCCCCGGGGTTATAATTTATGATTTTAGTTATAGCAGGTACTTCCGATAGTTATCAGCTAATTGAAGCTTTGAAAAAAGAAGGAAAAGATTTAATTGCCACTGTTACCACAGATTATGGGAAAAAACTTATTGAAGCTAAGTTTGAGATCAGGGTTATCAAAAAATGGATGGAAGAAAAGGATATTTATAATCTGATTAAAAAAGAAAAAATTTCATTGGTAATAGATGCAACTCATCCTTTTGCAGAAGAAATAACTGAAAAGGCAATTAAGGCGGCGGCAGAAACTGGAATAAAATATCTGCGTTTTGAAAGAAAAAAGATTGATTTAAGTCAGTATCAGCAGACTACTGCAAAAATAATAAAAGCTGTTGACTATAATCAGGCCGCTCAGAGAGCAAATGATTTTGAAAAAATATTTTTAACAACGGGTTCTAAAAATACAGAAATATTTATGCGTGAAATCCCCAATTGGGAAAGTAGATTGTTTTTAAGATTAATGACTTTTCCAGCATTTATTCAAAACATTATTGATCTTGGTCTGCCACCAGCAAATATTATTGCAGTCAAAGGGCCATTTACTAAAGAATTTAATCGCGCTGTGTTTAAAGAATTTGCAGCAGATGTAATAGTTACTAAAGCCAGTGGAGCCAGGGGCGGCTTAAAGAATAAAATTGAGGCTGCTGTCGAGTTGGGAATAGCAGTTATTGTTATCCAGAGACCTCAGATAAATTATCCTTTAGTTTTTAATGAAGTTGAGAATTTGATAGAATATATTAAAACCAATTATAAAGCAGAGGTGTAATTATGCTCAAAGAAAAAAATGCGGCAGTGATAGTACTGACTCCAGCCGCGAAAGAGATTGCCCTAAAGTTAAAAGCAGAATACAGGCACCTGGATTTATACCTCCCGGCTAAACTAGATAAGGAAAATGAAAACAGCTTTACCTTTACTTCTTTGAGCAGTATAGTCAGTAAAATTTTTAAAGAATATGATGCTTTAATCTTTATTATGGCTCTGGGAATAGTTGTCCGAATCACTGCTCCTTTACTGGAAAGTAAAAAATCTGATCCGGCTGTGCTGACAGTCGATGACACAGCTCAAAGTGTAATCAGTACTCTCTCCGGTCATTTAGGAGGAGCCAATCAGTTGACAGCAGAGATAGCCGAGTTTTTAAAGGCCAGACCGGTAATTACTACTGCAACCGATTGTAATAATAAGTTGGCAGTAGATCTCTTAGCTCAGAGATTGGACTGTACTGTAAAACCATTTGGTAGATTAAAAAAAGCGAATGGAGCTCTTTTGTTTGGAAGAGACCTACATATTTTTAGTGATTATAAAATTAAGATTGAAGCAGATGATAATATTGAAATATATTCTCTAGAACAGCTGCCAGAGATTAGAAACAGCCAGGCTTTTGAGATTATAATTTCTAATCAAAAGTTTAAGCTGCAGGAAAATCAATTGCAGTTAATTCCCAGAAACATTGTGCTCGGTATTGGCTGCAGAAAAAATACTGCTGCTGCAGAAATCAGGACTGCTTTAAACAGACTTTTAGCAGAATTAAACTTGCTGCCAGCAAGTATTAAAAAAATAGCAACCATTGATTTAAAGAAAGAAGAAGAGGGAATCCTGGAGCTGGCAGCAGAAAATAGCTGGCCCCTGGAAATAGTAAGCAGAGAAAAAATTAAAGCAATTGAAGCTGATTTAGATATAAAAAAATCTAATTTTGTAAAAAAAATAACCGGAGTGGCAGCTGCAGCATCACCAGCTGCAGTTCTGGCCTCAGGCACCGGAAAATTAATAGTAGATAAGAAAAAATATGAGGGAATTACTCTTTCAGTTTTTGAGGAGGAAGTTACTGATGAATAAAAAAATAGTTATTGCCGGCAGCCGCAGTGGGGTTGGTAAAACTACTCTTGCTTTAGGTTTGATGGCAGCACTTAAAAAGCGTGGTCTTAAAGTTCAGCCTTTTAAAGTGGGACCTGATTATATAGATCCCGGCTTTCACACTTTAATTTGTGGTAGGTATTCTTATAATCTGGACAGCTATTTTCTGGGCGCAGATGGAGTCAGAAGAACCTTTTTAAAAAACAGTCAGCAGGCTGATATTTCTTTAGTAGAGGGGGTAATGGGACTTTTTGACGGTAAAGGAAAAGATTCGGTCAGCAGTACCGCCGAAATTGCTAAAATTATAAAAGCACCTGTTATTTTAGTTATTGATGCCCGCAAAGTTGCTCAGAGTGCAGCTGCAGTAGTTTATGGCTACAAAAATTATGATCCGGATTTAAATCTTAAAGGTGTTATAATTAATAATGTCAGCAGTCCTCATCATTTTAGACTTATAAAAGAAGCAGTTGAAGCTAAGATGAGTGATTTAAAAATATTAGGTTATCTTCCCAAAAATCAGGACCTGGAGCTGCCGGAAAGACATTTAGGTCTGGTACCAGTTTCTGAAAGCCGGGAACTTGAAATTTACAGTCAAAAATTGATGGAACTGATGGAAGAATATATTGATCTTGATCAGCTGATAAAAATTTCTGAGTTAGAAGCAAACAATTTATTAAATAATGATTTATCTACAAAAAATAAAAATAATAACCATAGAGCAAAAGGTATTAAAATATCTGCTGAAATTGAAGGTGATAATTTTGCTGCTGCTTTTAAAAATAAAATGAAAAAAGAAAAAATAAAGATTGCAGTTGCTCTTGATCAGGCTTTTAACTTTTATTATCAGGAGAATCTTGAGCTTTTAAAAGCGGCAGGAGCAGAAGTTGTTGAAGTTAGTCCTTTAATGGACAGCCGACTGCCAGAAGTGGATGCAGTTTATCTGGGGGGAGGATTTCCTGAAAGCTTTCTGGATAAGCTGGCTTTAAATGATAAGTTTAAAAGCAATTTGAAGGCAAAAATAATAAAAGGACTTCCTACCTATGCAGAGTGTGGTGGTCTGATGTATCTCTGCCGGCTGGTTAAAGATTTTGAGGGGAAGGAATATCAGATGCTGGATTTAATTCCGGCTGAGGTAGAAATGACTTCAAAATTACAGGAGATGGGATATAGAGAAATTAAAGCAGTCAGTGATAATTTATTATTAAATAAGGGAGAAAAAGCCAGAGGCCATGTCTTTCATTATTCAAAAATTAGTAAAATTGAGGGGAATGTAAAAAGAAAGTATAGTTATCGTAAAATTGAAGAAGGATACAGTAGTCTGGAGAATATTCTGGCATCTTATGTTCATCTTCATTTTGCCTCCAATCCAGAAATAGTAAAGAATTTTTTACTGAAAGCTTTAGCCTATAAAAAGAGTGGTGCTTAAGTTGGAAGTTATAATAATTTTAATTATTGCTTTAATTATTGACTTAATTATTTCTGACCCGGACTGGATTCCACATCCAGTTGTACTCATTGGAGGACTAATTAGCACTCTGGAAAAATATTTATTAAAAAATGAAGATAGTCCCCTGAGAGCAAAGATCAAGGGCACAATTTTAGTAATTATTGTTCTGGGTTTAAGTTATTATCTTACATCTCTAATAGTTGTTCTGTCAGGACAGTTAAATAATTATTTTGCCAGGCTGCTGGAAGTATTTCTACTGAGTCTAACTCTAGCCCTTAAAGGCCTGATTGATGCCGGTAAAAAAGTGTACTCTGCTTTAAAGAGGGATGATTTAGAGCAGGCAAGAAAAAAGGTGAATCTTATTGTCGGCAGAGACTGCAGTCAGAGCAGCAGCCAGGAAGTGATTCGGGCAGTTTTAGAAACTCTGGCTGAAAACAGCTCAGATGGAATCCTGGCACCTGCCTTTTATTATCTCGTAGGAGGACTGCCGCTTGCTGTAGTTTATAAAGCGGTAAACACTATGGATTCGATGTTGGGCTATAAAAATGAGAGGTATTTGAATTTTGGTTTGGCAGCAGCCAGAACAGATGATATTTTCAATTATCTTCCGGCTCGGTTAACAGCTTTTTTTATGACTTCAGCTTCCATTTTACCACAGTATAATTTTGAAGAGGCCCTAAAGACAGTTCTAAATGACGCCCAAAAACATCCCAGTCCTAACGCTGGTTATCCCGAGGCGGCGGCAGCAGGAGCTCTTTCTCTCCGTTTTGGTGGAGTTAATTATTATCACGGTCAAAAGAGTTTTAGAGCCTATATTGGTCAGCAAAATAAAAAATTTGAGCTTGCTGATATTTTAAAGTTAAATAAATTAATTTATTTTTCGATGCTCTTATTTGTAATCACAGCTGAAGCTGTGATGGCATTAATTTAGAATAGTAGTTAAGGGAACTAATACTGAAAATTAATTTCTGAAAATTTATATTTGATTAAGAAGGGAGAAATGATTTTGCAGCAGGTTACTGTTAGAGTTCCGGGCAGCTGTGGAGAATTACTGCAGGGCAGTATAGATAATCAAAATTTTTTAATTTCCTGTCCAATTAATTTATATAGTCAGGTCAGTGCTCATTTTACAGATAACGAAAAAAGAGTGATTATCAATAAAAATAACTCCAGCACCGAAAGTACATTTAAAACAGAATTTGCTGTTAAAAAATTATTGGATCACTATAGCTTTAAGCAAAAAAGTATTAAAATTAATTTGACTTCTCAACTAATAACTGGAATTGGAATGGCTTCTTCTACAGCAGATATAAGTGCTGCTGTAGCTGCAGTGATGCTGCTTTTGAAAAACAAGGTTGACTTTGGACTTTTAAAAAAGGTCTGCCTCAGTATAGAGCCTACTGACAGCGTTTTTCTGGATGGAATAAGATTCTTTGATCATCTAAGTGGAGAAAAGGATTGTTTTATTGCTGAAGCTCCTGAGCTGGAAATCCTGCTTCTGAAAGAAAAAGGAACTGTAGATTCTCTAAAATTTAATCAGTCAGAAAAACTGAAATTTTTAAATAAAAGCAAAGAGAAAAATGTAAAAAAATCATTTAGATTAATTAAAAAGGGACTGATAAATAATAATTTTCAGCTCCTGGGCAGAGGCACCACAATTAGCAGTCTGGCACATCAGATAATCATTCAGAAAAAGAGTTTAAATAAATTACTAAAGTTAACTGAGGGAGAAAGCGATATTTATGGAGTCAACATTGCCCATAGTGGTACCTTAACTGGGATTTTAGTGAGAGATAATTTTGCGGCAGAAGATCTGCTTAAAAAAATTAAAGCGGAAACCGAACTTGAATATTTACAGAGAGTTAAAATGATTTCAGGTGGAATAGAGAGGAGAGAGCAGGTTGGAACATCAACATGGAGGAAAATTAATTGAAGCAGCTCAGAAAAACAATCTAGATCAGGATCAGATTATTGACTTTAGTGCCAATATAAATTTTTTAGGACCTCCAACTTTAATTACGGAAGCAATCAGAGCCAATGTGAATCAGATAGAAAATTATCCTGAAATCAATTCAAAATCTTTAAAAAAGCTGATAGCAGAAAAACATGGACTTGTTCCCGAACAGGTAACTGCTGCCAATGGGGCTGCAGAGATGATCTATCAGCTGAATAAAGTTCTGAGACCGGAGCAGGTTATGGTAATTGACCCAACATTTTCGGAATATGAGCTGGCAGCAGAGTCAGCAGGAGCGGAAATTAAACATTTTAAATTAAGAAGCTCAGCTAATTTTGTTCTTGACTTAGAAAATCTGAAAGCAGATTTAAATAATGACCTTGATTTACTATTTATCTGTAATCCCAATAATCCAACTGCTAATTTAATCAAGGCGGGCAAACTGGAATCAGTGATTCAAAAAGCAGCCAGAGAAAATATAATCGTAGTAGTAGATGAGGCTTTTATTGGTTTTTTGACTGAGCCAGATAAATATTCTGTGATTAAATTTCTGGAGAGCTATGATAATTTAGTGATTTTAAAATCCATGACCAAACTTTTTGCTATTCCGGGTTTAAGGCTGGGCTATGCTTTAACAAATAAAGATTTAAGTTTAGAGCTGGAAGCTAAAAGAGATCCCTGGTCTGTCAATTATTTTTCGCAGTTAGCAGGAGAAATAATTTTCTCCAATCAGCAGGAGATAGTTGACTATATTAAATTGAGCCGCAAAAAAATTACTGTTGAAAGAAAATTTTTATATCAAAAATTAAAGGAATTTGAAAAAATAAAAGTTTATAGGCCAACAACCAATTATATTTTTATTGATATATCAGAAGCGGATTATAGCTCTGCTGAACTAAAGCAGGAACTTGCCAGCTCGGCTATTTTAATTCGGAATTGTGACAGCTATCACGGTCTGCAGGATAATTATATTAGAGTAGCTGTTAAAGCAAGAAAAGAAAATGAGATGTTAATTGAAAAGCTGAAGAGAATTTTGGACTGAAATGTAGAGACTAAAATGGGGTGATCATTATGGGAATTATTTTAATTCAGGGTGGTGCCAGAAGCGGTAAAAGCAGCTTTGCGGAGCTGATTGCAAAAAAACTTGGAGGACTGGATGTAATTTATCTGGCCAGTGGAGTAGTTACCGATCCGGAAATGGAATTAAGGATCGAAAAACACAGACAGCAGCGCCCGGTTCAGTGGCAGACAGTGGAAGAAGCCTACAATATCAGTTATTATTTGAAAGATGCAGATAAAAATAAAACAATTTTATTTGACTGTTTAACTACCTATCTGGGTAATCTGATTTTTAAAAAGCAGGACTATGATTTTATTAAAATGGAAGCAGAGATCTTAGAAGAAATAGAAATGATTTTAAAAATTGCCCAAAAAAAAGATCTAAATCTAATTATTGTTCATAATGAGACGGGAAAAGGAGTAGTGCCGGCTTCTAAAATGGGTAGAGATTTCAGGGATATTTCCGGTAGAGCAGCCCGGCTGGCAGCAGAATATGCTGAAAAAGTTTATCTGGTCCAGTCCGGTCTGCCGCTTGAAATTAAAGAAAAGGGGTTAAAAAATATTGAGGAATATACTTCAGAATCTGAGGAGGTCAGAGTACTTTGAGAAAAGTTATAAATAACTTCTTAACCGCTTTAACCTTTATGAGCCGGATTCCTGTTAAAATCAAAGAAACATCAGAATTAAAGCTCAACTATTTTCCTCTGGTGGGACTGCTGCTGGCCGTGATTATTGTCCTGGCTGAATATTTTTTGGCATTTATTTTTGCCGTGGAAATTAGAGCTCTCTTGCTTTTGATAATTTATATTTATTTGACAGGTGCTCTACATCTTGACGGCCTGGGAGATTTTGCAGATGGTTTTTTTGCCGGTAGAGATCAGGCTAAAACTATAAAAATCATGCATGATTCTAATTCTGGAATTTTTGCGCTGGTAACTTTAATTTTGATTTTAACTCTGAAGTTTTTACTTTTTAAGGAACTTTTACTTAAAGGTAATTTTCAGGCAGTAATAATTATGGCCGTACTGGTCCGCTATCTTCTTGGTTTTGTAATAATCTTTATTGAACCAGCTGATAGTAGTCTGCTGGCCGATGCCTTAAGTAAAAGTGCGGAAACTATTGATTTGTTTTCCAGTACCTTAACTACAGTTTTTATCTTTTTTCTTTATTTTTGTTTTGCAGACTCAGTTTATCTTTTTCCAGTATTATTAGCCTTAGTTTTTATTTTAATTTTAGTTATTTATCTTATCCGGTGGAGCCGAAAAAAATTGGGAGGAATCACAGGTGATATCTACGGGACAATTATTGAATTAGGAGAATTAATCTTTCTTTTAACTCTGGCTTCATTTTAATGAATTAGGGGAAGCTTTGATTTGGATTTTAATTGTGATAAATGTTAGCTATCACATATCATAACATGGGGATGATTAAAAATGAAAAAATCAACTTCAGCAAAAAGTAAATACTTAAACACATCACTTCTGGTAAAAATAGCAATGCTGGCAGCTTTATCTGTAGTTGGATCATATATCAAATTTCCGGGACCAGTGGGGAGTATTGCTCTTGATTCTCTACCAGGTTATTTAGGAGTTATAGTTGTTGGAGGAGGGGCAGGAGCTCTTGTTCTGGCTTTAGGCCATTTACTTTCTGCTCTTAATTCGGGCTTTGTGTTGGGCGCAATTCACTTTTTAATTGCAATGATAATGGGGATCTGTGGCCTAATATTTTCTAATTTAATTAAAAAAAATATTTATTTAGCTGTAGCAGTTACTACCTTTGTTAATGGGGTAGTTTCGGCAGCTGTTTTAATTCCTTTTTTTGGAATTCCATTTTTTTATGGAACGGCTCCAGTTTTGACTACAGCCTCATTTGTTAACATCTTACTGGCAGTTATTACTGCAAAATATTTAAAAGATAAGGTGGGAAACTAGTATATGAAGCTGAATAGCCCGCGAGATATTTCACTGCTGCAGCTTAATAAAGAAGAAGTACTGGTTATTGCCTGTGATTCTGCAGGTGGACTGGGTCAAAAAGCTCAGGATCAGGTTAAGGTTTCCAATAGAATTCTGGGTAAATATACAGTTAAGGTTCCCTTAATGGAGGTCATGTCGCTGGGAGCTGAGGTAATCACAGTGATTGATAACCTGGCGGTAGAATACGAACCAACCGGTAGGGAAATTATAGCAGGTATCAAAGAAAGCCTGGCTCTCATTGATAAATCTGAATGTTTAAATGGGAGTACAGAAGAAAATATTAAAACTGTCCAGACAGCTTTAGGAATAACAGTGATTGGAAAAACAACTCTGGAAAAATTGAAAAGATATACTTCTTCTCCGAAAAACAATATAATTGCAGCAGCTGGTTTACCTCTTGTTGGAGAAAAATTACTCCAAAACAAATCTCAAACAGTAGATTTTAATCAATTTCTGCAGCTCAAAAAATTAAATTATGTTGATCAGTTTTTACCTGTAGGTTCTAAAGGTATTTTGTATGAGGCCGGAATTCTGGCGGCAGAAAATAATTTCGATTTGGAAATAATAGATAGTGAGCTCGATTTAGAGCAGTCAGCCGGGCCGGCAGCAGTCGTCTTGTTGAGTTTAGAGGAAAAAGATTTGGCTAAACTAAAAAAAGATATAGAATTGCCTTTAAATAAAGTTGGCAGACTGATTTAAATAAAGAAAGCTGTTTTTGTAAGGAAGCTGTAAATTTCTCAGTCCTAATTTTGCAATTAAGCACCTTTCTGTTATAAAATTAAGAAAATAGAAGTAAATTAAGGAACAGGGATGATTAAATTGAAGAAAAATTATATTATAGGAACTCGCAGCAGTAATCTGGCCTTAAAACAGTGTCAGCTAGTAAAAGAAAAGCTGCAGAACAAATTTCCGGAAGTAGAATTTGAGATCAAAGAAATCTCGACAACTGGTGATCGCGAAAGAGATAAAAAGTTTTCTGAAATTAATGGAGAAGGTATTTTTGTTAGAGAAATAGAAATAGCTCTGCTGGCTGGAGAGATTGATCTGGCAGTCCACAGTTTTAAGGATTTACCGACTGAGCTGCCCGAAGATTTAGAGGTGGCAGCTGTTATTGATCGGGCCAACCGACATGATGTTCTTGCCGGGGCAGAAAAGAAGCTGGCAGAACTACCCGGAGGAGCAAGACTGGGAACAGGCAGTCTGCGCCGCAAATCACAGCTTCTTGCTTTCCGTTCTGATTTAGAGATTGTTCCGATCAGAGGAAATATAGAAACTAGATTAAAAAAGATTGAAACTCAAAATCTGGCTGGTGTGATTTTAGCTGCAGCCGGACTGGAACGGTTGGGACTTCAAGATCAGATTACAGAATATTTATCAACTGAGATCTGTCTTCCCGCTGCCCGACAGGGAGCAGTGGCAGTAGAAATCAGAAAAGAAAGTACTGAGCTTAAAAAGATTCTAAAAGAGGCTGAAGCACAAACTACAGCTCTGGAAGTCTGGGCCGAACATGCTTTTTTAAAGGAAATGAAAGCCGGCTGCCATGCACCTCTGGCAGCAGAAGCTTTAATTGAAGATCAGAAATTAACTTTAACAGCTGCCGCTGGAGAACTTGACGGCAGCAGAATAATTAGAAGAAAAGTCAGCACCAAAGATTTAAACTTAAAATCTGTTCAAAAGCTGGGGCGAAAGCTGGCCCGGGATATTAAGGCGGCCGGGGGAGCAGAAATCCTGGCCAGTCTGCAAAATAATTAACTTTAAACTGAAAGAGAAGAATATTGTGGAATATCAATTAAAAGAACTATAAGGATAGATAAAAGGGGCATAAAAAATGGAAGCAAAGGTGTATTTAACTGGATCCGGTCCTGGTGATCCGGCTCTTTTAACATTAAAAGCTAAAAAAGCAATCGAAAAAGCAGATGTTGTGTTATATGACAGACTGGCAAATGATCGTTTTTTGGAATATGCCGGTAGTGAGGCCGAAAAAATTTATGTTGGCAAAAAAGCAGAGGACCATCATTATACCCAGAGTGAAATTGAAACTCTGATGGTCGAAAAAGTTAAGGCAGGAAAAACTGTCTGCCGTCTAAAAGGAGGCGATCCCTTTATTTATGGGCGCGGAGGTGAAGAAGCTTTAAAATTAAAAGAGGCCGGGATTGATTTTGAAATAATTCCCGGGATCAGTTCTTCCCTGGCAGTACCGCTTTATGCAGGGATTCCGCTGACCCAGAGACATCTGGCTTCTTCTTTTGCTGTGATTACCGGACATGAGGCGGCTGATAAAGAAGAGAGTACAATTAAAATTGAAAAAATTGCAGCAGCTGTGGATACTCTGGTAGTCTTGATGGGAGTCGGTAAACTGCCTCAGATTGTAGAAAGAGTTTTAGAGGCAGGTAAAAGTCCAGAGACACCCGCTGCTCTCGTTCGCTGGGGAACTCGCTCCCATCAGCAGACTTTAACCGGGACTCTGGCTAATATTGTAGAGAAAGTTGAGGCTGCAGATTTTAAGCCGCCGGCAGTGATTGTAATAGGTAAGGTTGTTAATTTAAGAGAAAAGTTAGGCTGGTTTGAAAATAAAAAACTGCTCGGGAAAAATATTCTGGTCACCCGTCCCCGGAAACAGGCATCTTCTTTTGTAGATCTGATAGAGGCCGAAGCCGGTAATGCGGTTTTAGCACCTACAATCAGGATCAAGGAAGCTCAAAACATTAAACCTCTGCAAAAAGCCGTTAAAAATTTAGCTGAATATACTCATATAATATTTACTTCAGTTAATGGGGTTAAATATTTTATGGAGGCTCTGGAAAGCCAGCAGCTCGATTTAAGAGCTCTGGCCGGAATCAAAGTTATAACAATTGGTTCTAAAACGGCAGCTGAATTAAAGCAGAATGGAATTAGAGCAGATTTTATACCAGCTGATTATTCAACAGCTGGAATTTTGGAATATTTAAAGAAGCTTGAAAGCGAGAATAAAATTAATCTCAGTCAGGCCTCATTTTTACTGCCGCGGGCTGATATTGCACCACAGCTGCTGGAAAAAGAACTTAAAAAGCTGGGGGCGAAAGTCAATAATGTTGAGGCCTACAGAACAGAGCCAGTAAAATTGGAAGCAGAAATGTTGGAGCTGCTTCTAAATGATGAACTTGATTTATTAACTTTTACCAGTTCTTCGACTGTTGAAAATTTTATCAGCGGGGTAGAGAAATTAATTGAGAATCAAAATCAAATTTTAGAGTTTGAAACAGCAGAAAAGATTAGTGATCAGCAGCTCTGGCGGCAGCTAAAAGAAATTCCGACCGCCTGTATTGGCCCGGTGACAGCTGATAAAGCCGGTGATTATGGTCTTAATGTTAAAATAACGGCTGCAGAATATACGATTGAAGGCTTATTTACTGCTATTTTAAAATATTATTCTTAAAATAAATAAAGTTAATTTAAGGGGGAAGTTTTAAATGAATTTAATAAATAGACCACGTCGACTGCGCAGTTCTCAAAGTATTAGAGATTTAGTTCGAGAGACAAATTTATCTGCTGCAGATTTTGTTAAGCCCTTATTTGTAGTTAAGGGGGAGAATATTAGAGAAGAAATTTCTTCAATGCCTGATAATTATCATTTATCCTTAGATCAGCTGCTAAAAGAAGTTGAGAAACTGATAGATCTGGGGATCAGAGCTGTTATACTTTTTGGACTTCCTGAATACAAAGATGCAGAGGGATCCAGTGCCTGGCAGCAGGAGGGAATAGTACAGCAGGCTGTACGCAGTCTAAAAAACAACTTTCCAGAACTTCTGGTAATCACTGACCTCTGCTTATGCCAGTATACGGATCACGGCCACTGCGGTATTTTAGAAGCAGGTAAGGTTAAAAATGATGCTACTTTAAGCAGGCTGGCAAAAATCGCAATATCTCATGCAGAAGCAGGAGCAGATATGATTGCCCCTTCGGATATGATGGACGGTAGAGTAGCTAAAATAAGGCAGGTTTTAGATCAGAATGGATTTACAGAAGTAGGAATCATGGCTTATTCTGCCAAATATCATTCCGCTTTTTATGGACCTTTTCGTGATGCAGCACATTCGGCTCCAGCTGAGGGTGACCGCAGCAGCTACCAGATGGATCCTGCTAATTCCGACGAAGCCTTAAAAGAAATGAAACTGGATATTGAAGAGGGTGCAGATATTATTATGGTTAAACCTGCACTATCTTATTTAGATATTATTCAGAAAGCTAGCCTTAACTTTAACCTGCCAATTGCAGCCTATAATGTAAGTGGAGAATATGCAGTGGTTAAAGCGGCAGCAGAAAAGGGCTGGGTTGATGAGAAGAATGTTGCTTTAGAAATTTTAATATCAATTAAGAGAGCAGGTGCAGATATTATTATTACATACTGGGCTGACAGTGCTGCTCGCTGGTTAAATGATTAACTTAAAAATGTAAAATAATAATTAGTAGAGGTGTTGCTATGGAAGTATTAACTCAGCTCAAAGAAAAATTTATAAGTGCCTGTTTATACTATTATATTGATTTTGTTTATAAAACAAGCAAAATAGAGAAAAAGGGAAATTTAGGATATCTGGAATCTGAATATCCGGAGAAATTTGTTGTCTTTATCTGGCATGGTGACAGCTACTGTTATTATCCTTTTTTAAAAGGGAAACAGCTAAATATTGTTACCACCAAAAATAAACGGGGAGGGGTAGTCAGCAGAATTAGTAAGCACTTTGGCTATGATGTGATCAGGCTGCCAGATCTGGCTGGTGATGGTAATTATATTTTTCAGCTTAAAAGTCAGATCAATAAGAAGAATAATGCCAATCTGGTGCTTTCTGTTGATGGACCAATAGGGCCTGAACATGAGATCAAAGATTTTGCGCTGATTATGGCTCTTTTTTCAAAAAGAAAAGTTCTGCCATTAACCCTTGAGGCAAAACACAGCTTAACATTGAAAAACAGATGGGATAATTTTAAAATTCCACTGCCTTTTAATGAAATAAATATCAGAGTCAATGATTCCTTTGAGGTAAAAAAAGAGGACAGGAAAGAAGGGTTTAAAACTTTAAAAGCGAAAATAAAAAAAGTGATGCAGAGATAGTTAAAATTTAAATAAAGTCTAAGCAGAAATCGAGTTTTAAATTAGTGAGCTAAATTTTTATATTTTCAAGAAAGTAATCAGCTAAGGAGTGATTTTTATGGGAGATCAGAGAAAAAAATCAGCAAAAGCTTTTAAAAAGGCTCAAAAGGTAATTCCGGGTGGAGTTAACAGTCCGGCCCGGGCTTTTTCGGCTGTAGATATGGATCCAATTTTTATTGAGAAAGGTGAGGGTGCCTATCTTTATGATATCGACGGTAATCAGTACTTAGATTATGTTAATTCCTGGGGGCCAATGATCATGGGTTATAATCCTCCTCAGGTAATTAAAAAGTTAAAAAAACAGCTTAAAAAGGGGACCAGTTTTGGTGCACCAACTGAAATTGAAACGGAAATTGCGGAACTAATAGTAGATTTTTATCCGGCAGTAGACAAAGTACGGATGGTCAATTCGGGAACTGAAGCTGCCATGAGTGCGATCAGGCTGGCCCGGGGTTATACAGGCAGAGATAAGATTATCAAACTCGAAGGCTGTTATCACGGCCATGGAGATAGTCTGCTGGTTGATGCAGGTTCTGGTGCTGCTACTCTGGGTATCAAAGGCAGCCCGGGTGTGACTGAAAATACTGCTAAAGAGACTATAGTAGTCCCCTATAACGATCAGCAGGCTGTAGAAAAGGTTTTTACGGAATATGGTTCTGAAATTGCAGGTATTATTTTAGAACCGGTAACTGGAAATATGGGAGTTATTGCTCCTGAGCCAGGTTATTTAGATTTTTTAAGAAAAATAACCCGTAAAAATGGTGCCCTTTTAATTTTTGATGAGGTAATGACAGGTTTTCGTCTGGCCCTGGGTGGTGCTCAGGAACTTTATAAGATTGAGCCTGATTTAAGTACTTTTGGTAAAATTATTGGTGGAGGAATGCCAGTTGGTGCCTATGCTGGTCGAAGAGAAATTATGGATTATGTTGCCCCAGCTGGCCCTGTTTATCAGGCAGGAACTTTGTCCGGTAATCCTATGGCCATGCAGGCAGGTCTGGCTACTTTAAAAGAATTGAAAAATAAAAAGGTTTATTTAAAACTGGAAGCAAAGGCAGAAGTTCTGGAAAAGGGCTTTAAAAAGAATATCAAAGAACTTAATTTCCCGGCCTATTTTAATCGGGTTGGATCAATGTTTACTTTATTTTTTACTGAGAAAAAAGTTAAAAATTATCAGGATGTAAAAAAATGTGACCAGCAGCTTTTTGCAGCTTATTTTAGAAATATGATAGAGGCTGGTATTTATTTACCTCCTTCTCAATTTGAGGCCAACTTTATTTCTTCAGCTTTGAGTGAATCTGACCTTGAAAAAACAATTGCAGCCAATTATCAGGCTTTAAAAAAATTAAAGGCGGAATTATAATGAACAGCAAAAAAGTATTAGTTGTAGTCAGTCATGGAAGTAAGCGTCAGGAAAGCAAGCAGGAGTTTAAAGATTTTATTCAGGAGTTAAATGAAATTAATTCTGAAAGCAAAAAGAAAAAAGAGTCTGTATCGTTATCAGAAATGACGGATCAGGTTGGAATAGCTGATTTAAGTGGAGGCTATGTTTTAATTAGAGGGGCCTGTCTGGAATTTGTTTCTCCACAGCTGGAAACAGTAATTGAGGATTTAGTTAAGAAGGGATATGAGCAGCTTGATATTTTGCCTCTTTTTATTTTTGCTGGCTACCATGTGCGAGAGGATATACCCCAGCGGTTGGAAAAGTTAAAAGATGAGTTTAAGCAGCTGCAGTATAATATTTTACCACATCCAGCTGCTGCTGAAGATTTTGCATCTTATATCTTAAACAGAGCTCTTAAGTAAGCTTAAATTAGTACCGGGTACCTGGAAATTATTTCCAGGTACCCGGTACTAATGCTATTAATAATCAAATTCTCCCCAACCAGGATTAATAATTCGGTTATCTTTATTCAACTGATCCATTTTTTCTCTCACTTCAGCTGGTAAATTCCAGTCAAAAAGGTCGAAATTGCTTTCTAAATGTTCTCTGGAACTTGCCTTGGGAATTGCCACAATATCCTTATCAATTAGCCATTTAAGAGTAAGTTTAGAAGCTGATTTATTATATTTGTCAGCTAACTCTTTAATTACATTATTTTCAAAAACTTCTCCTCTAGCGAGTGGACTGTAAGCAGTAAGTACAATCCCATTTTCCTGACAGAAATCAAGTAATTCCTTTTGATATAGTGTAGGATGAAATTCCACCTGATTAACTGCAACTAAATTAGGATAAATTCCCGCTGCATCTTTAAGATGATTGATGGTAAAGTTGCTGACACCTATGTTTTTAGCAAGCCCCTCTTCTTTAACTTCTTTTAAAGCTTTTAGGCTCTCTTCTAGAGGAATATCTTTATTTGGCCAGTGGATCAAAAGTAGATCAAGATATTCAATATTTAGCTCATCTAAAAATCTTTGAGAATCTGCTTTTATATCTTCATAATGTAAATTTTCTGGTTAATAATTATTATCAACTTTTAATAAGAAAAAAAGGATATTTAGTAATTTTGTTGAAATTAAATGATAGAAGGTAAATTAGAATTATTAACTTTTTAAAATGGTAATAATAAAGGGATGTGGCAGTATTGAAGATTAAATTTTTGCGTAACATAGAAAATAAAATATACTTTATACCATCACTTTATGCTATAGCTGCTACTTTAGCTTCATTTTTTGTTATATTTATTGAATATCAATACAGCAGTACCCTGGTCAATGTACTGCCATCATTTTTCTTTACTTCCTATGATCTTTCAAAAACAATTTTATCTACCATAGCCGGTTCTTTATTTGCAATGATTACAGTATCTTTTTCGATGATTATGGTTGTGCTGACAATGTATTCTTCTCAGTTTTCACCCCGGACAATGCAGGATTTTTTAAAAAACAAAGTGACCTTAAAGGTTTTAGGAATTTTTATTGCTGGTTTTATTTATTCAATGATAACTCTGCTTTTTCTTAATGACAGCCAGCAGGAAAGTGGAGAGCCATTTTTATTTTCAGCAATGATTGGTGTTATTGTAGCAATTATCTGCCTGGGTTATTTTGTTTATTTTATTCACCATGCAGCTAATTCAGTTCAGGTAAATCTTTTGATTGAGAGTCTTAAAGAAGAGGTTATTGAAATAGTAGATAAGATTGAGGCAAGAAATAACAGTAATGATCAGATACGCAATGATCCACCTGATAATTTAAGGGAAATGCTTGATCGGGAATTTTGTGAACTTCATCCTGAGCAGAGTGGTTATATTCAGGTTATTTATGATATTGAGTTGACCAAACTGGCAGATGAATACGATATTATAGTTAGGGCTGAAAAAATGATTGGAGATTATGTCACCGAAAATACAATTGTGTTTAAATTCTGGCAGCTAAATGAAGAGGCTGAAAAGTTTACAGAAGAAAAGCTGGAAGAGATAAAGGATAAAATTCGTGATAATCTGGTAATCAGTAATGAAAGAAGTAAAAAAAATGATATAGAGTTTGGCCTGTTAAAGTTAACTGAGGTTGCTTTGAGGGCAATTTCTCCGGGGATTAATGATCCTAACACAGCCATTTTTTGTATTAACCAGCTGGGTTGGGTTTTATCGAGGATAGCAGTTGCCAACTTAGAAAACACTTATTATTATAATGAAAAAAATGAACTCTGTTTTATTTTAGAAGATATTTCTTTCTGGGATTTACTTTATAAAACATTTTATCAGCTTACTCATTATGGTAAACAGGATGTTTCAGTTGCCGGTTCAATCATCGATGCCCTAATAATTATTGCTGAAGGAAGTCCACAGGAGATAAAAGAGCAGGTCTGGAAATTCAGTCATTATGTTCTGGGAGGTTTTGATAAAAATGTACTGGAACAGGAAGACAAAAAGTTTTTAAACCATAAAATATATCGTCTTGCTAAAGAGACTGAACATCAAGAAGATCGCGAAAAATATTTTCAGGTTGAGAACTTTAAAATTAATTAGTAAATGACGAACTTTAAATTTTATTTAGAAATGTTATTATTATATTTAAATACTAAAATAATACAACAAAGAGGTGAATTAAAGTGAAATTAAAAGGCAAAAATATTGCAATGTTAATTGGTCCAGGCTATGAGGATTTAGAGTTTTGGGTAGTATATATGAGAATGAAAGAAGAAGGTGCCAGTGTAGATGTGATCGGAATGGAAAAAAATAAGGAGTACAGCAGTAAACACGGCTGCCTGACTAAAAAAGCTGATTTTACAGCAGCTGAGGTTTTAGAGGAAGATTATGATGGAGTTTTAGTTCCAGGTGGCTGGACTCCTGATAAGATAAGAAGAGACGAAAACATTGTGGAATTAGTTCGGAAAAATTATGAAGCAGGCAAAATTATTGGTTTAATCTGTCACGCAGGTCTGGTTGGTATTTCTGCTGGAATAGTAAGTGGAAAAGCTACCGGTTCTGAAGGAATTAAGGATGATATTATTAATGGCGGCGGCAGCTGGGTTGATCAGCCTGCCTTTAGAGATGGTAATATTGTCTGGGGCAGAGTTGTTAAGGATATTCCTGATTATTGTCGGGAACTTGTTTCAGCACTTGCTGAATAATTGAGTTAGAATTAATAGTGATTTTGTATTATAAAAAATTACTTCAAAATATATAAGAGGTGATCAAATGCCAGAAAAAGAGTTTTATAGAAAAAAAGCGAAAGAGGTCCTTGCTGAACTTGGGACTTCAAAAAAAGGCTTAAGTCAGTCTGAAGCTCAAAAGCGGCTTAAAGAAAATGGGAAAAATATTCTGGAAGCAGTTGAAAAAAGGTCTTTATTTATAATATTTCTGCAGCAGTTTAAAGATGTACTGGTAATCCTACTTTTAGTGGCAGCAGTAATGTCATTATTAATAGGAAGTTATCGTGATGCATCAGTAATGTTGATGATTGCAGTGCTTAACTCTGTAATTGGTTTTATGCAGGAATATAAAGCTGAAAAAATTATGGATTCTTTGAATAAACTAGTAAAATCTCCTTCTAAAGTGATTAGAGATGACCAGATAGGTGAAATCTCACAGGAAGAATTAGTTGTTGGAGATATTGTCAGCCTGGAAGAAGGGGACAAGATACCGGCTGACTTAAGAATTATCGAATCATTTAATTTGAGAACAAATGATGTTTCTTTGACGGGGGAATCAATGCCTCAGGAGAAAGAATCCAACCAGATTGCAGAAGAAAGAACACTTGCTGACCGGGATAATATGGCCTATCTAGGAACAACAGTTGCCTCTGGTTCAGCTAAAGGTGTAGTGGTTAGAACCGGAATGGAAACTGAAATGGGTAAAATTGCTTCTATGACTCAGGAAGAAGATAAATCTCGTTCTCCTCTACAAAATGAACTTAATTCAGTAGCTAATCGTATTGGTGTTTTTGCAGTAGCAGTTGGATTTATATTATTTGGAGTGAGTATTTACAGAGGTTATGGCCTTAATTTTGCTTTAATTTATGCCCTTGGAGTTGCAGCAGCAGTTGTGCCTCAGGCGTTACCAATGCAGGTTACTGTTGCTCTTTCTCAGGGAGTTAAAAGACTGGCAGGAGAAAATGCAGTTGTCAAAAAATTATCTTCTGCGGAAACTTTAGGTTCAACTAATGTTGTCTGTACAGATAAGACTGGAACTTTAACCAAAAATGAAATGACAGTTAAAAAGGTATATTTTGATGGTAGGGAGTATGAAATTACCGGACTTGGTTATAAACCAGAGGGGGAAATTTTAGGTGAAGATGGAAAACCTCTGACTGAGGAAGAGATTGCGGAAATGGAAATTATTTTTGATGCAGCTACTATGGCTTCTAATGCAGAAATTCATGAGCCAGATGAGGAACATCAAGGCTGGTATGCAATTGGTGACCCAACAGAAGCTGCACTAATTACGCTTTCCACAAAATTGGGGACTCGTTCTCCTAATGAAGATGAAGAAAATAGAGAGCTGCATGAATTCAGCTTTGATTCTGATCGTAAAAGAATGAGTTCAGTTAGAGAATTTGAAGATGGAAACTATCTTAAGATGAAAGGAGCATTGGGGAGTATACTATCTATTTCTAAGCATATCGTAAAAGATGGAGAAGTAGTAGAAATAACCGAGTCAGATAAAGAAAGATTGAATAATTTGAATGAAAAGTATTCTAAAGATGCAATGCGTGTTTTGGCTATTGCCTACCGTAAATTAGAAGATGATGAGACGGATTATGTTTTAGAAGAAATAGAAAGGGATGTTATTTTTCTTGGACTGGTAGCCATGATTGATCCTCCTAAAGAAGGAGTTAAAGAGGCTATTCAGGAATCACATAATGCACACATTGACACCTATATGATGACTGGAGATCATGCAATTACAGCTCAGGCAATTGGAAAAGAAATTAGCCTTTCACTTGATGATGAAGATGTACCCGTCTTTACCAGTGAAGATTTAGAAGAGATGAGTGGAACTGAACTGCGGCAGACTATGGAAGAAAACAGGTCCCTTATTTTCTCTCGTGTCTCACCAGAAAACAAACTAAGAATCGTTAAGAATTTAAAGGAACAGCAAAAAATTGTGGCAGTAACCGGTGATGGAGTAAATGATGCGCCTGCTCTTAAGAGTGCTCATATTGGAGTAGCAATGGGTCAGATGGGTACAGATGTTTCTAAAGAAGCCTCAGAACTGATATTGCTTGATGACAGCTTTCCCACCCTGGTTTATGCCATTAAAGAAGGAAGAACAATTTATAATAATTTAAAGAAAACAATACTTGCTACATTAACTGCCAATGGAGCTGAATTAACGCTTGTACTGCTTGGATTAATTGCTGCAGCACTTTTTGATCTGCCAATTCCTATTCTGGCTATTCAGATTCTATCGATTGACTTACTGGCTGAAATTTTACCATTGACAGCTTACACTTTTGATCCAGCTTCAGATCAGATAATGAAATCACCACCAAGAAGCCAGGATGATCATATTGTTAATAGAAAAACGTTTAGCAGCTTTGCTTTTATGTCACTAGTAATTGGTGGTTTAGCTTATTTTAATTTTTATTCTTTTATTAATGGTCGTGTTTCTGCAGTTAGTGAAGGTGGTATACTATATGCACAGGCCACAACTATCAGTTATCTGACAATTGCCTGTCTGCAGTGGTTAAATATTATGTCTTTAAGGTATGAATCTCAGAGTATTTTTTCTAAAAACTTTTTTAATAACCCTAAGATGTTATACTCTATTTTAATTTCAATTGCTCTGGTTTTAGGAGTAGTATATATTCCATTTATTAATGATTTTCTGGGGTTTGCCTGGGTAGGAATATCCGCCTGGAGCAGAATTTTGATTTCCAGTGCATTATTTTTAATCTTAAATGAGGTTATTAAATTTTTCAGACGTCGGAAAGCGGATGTATAATTTTAAAATTGTATTCATTTTAGCAGTAAATTTATTATAGAAAACCTAAATTAATTACTGGAGGGAAGCAAAATGTTCGAAATTGAATTAAACAGAGATGGAGAAGAAAATTTATATACTCAGATCTATGAAGCAATTAGAGCGGAGATACTGGCCGATAAATATACTCCGGATACTAAAATGCCCTCAATTAGAAATCTTGCTTCCCGCCTGAATGTTAATACAAATACTGTTGTTAAAGCTTATAACTTACTGGCAGTAGAAAACTTAATTTATAAAAAAGAGGGCAGTGGAAGTTACATTGCTCCCGCTGCTGCATTAAAAAGTAATGGAGATGA
Source organism: Halanaerobium sp. (assembly GCA_041694515.1). GTDB lineage: Bacteria > Bacillota > Halanaerobiia > Halanaerobiales > Halanaerobiaceae > Halanaerobium. The sequence continues at coordinate 9,098 of JASMSZ010000059.1, read as the reverse complement.
TCAGCGGTTGAGAATTTTGACATCTAAAATTTTTTCAGTTCCCCAAAACACCATTGATTTTAGTGGTCCCGAAAATGGCGGCGAATTTTTGGAAGAATACGCCTGGGATTTAATTTTTGACCGCTTTTATTCAGAATTTAAAGGAAAAAGTTTTAAGAAAATGGGGGAGCAGGAAAGTAGTTATTTTAAGCTTTTGCAGGATCAATATCAGGAAATAAAAAAAACTAAATTATATTACAGTTCAGAAGAACAGCTGCATGATATTTTGAGTTCAATTATTGGTGAAAACAAAGAATTATTATTTACCAGAGCTAATAATAATTATTTTTTTACAACTTACTATGGAGAAGAGTTTAGAACTCCCGGAGAGCAGGCCAATACATCATTTTTAGAAAAGAAAACCAATATTAATTTGAGTTCTGCTGACTATGATAGTTTAATGGAATTTATAGAAAATAATACTATTGATTATTTAATCATTAGTGACGAGTCTGTAGAAGAAAGTATATTAGACTGGAGTCTTTCTAAACTAAAATCACTGCTGGAATTAGCACAGATGCTTAAATTTAAAATTGTAATTTTTGAGCATTTTGAATTATATAGGCCGAATAAGAAAATTCAGGAGTTATTAAGGTCAGAGTATAAAGAAAAAATCATTTTAATTCAGGATTTAACATCCAAAATTTTTCCTGGTTTAGAAATAGGACTTGTTTATCTGGAAAACATGCCTAAAAATAAGAAAAGCGAGTTTAACTCAAATTTTAAAAAATATTCTCTTAAGCAGATAATTAAAGAAAAGAAATTTTCAGCTGGAGATAATTTAGTTAATAATTTATTAAGTTATTATCTTGATCATGGTTATTTAGAAAAAAGAATTAAATTTTTAAAACAGCGTCTAAAAAACAGAAAACTATTATTACAAGAAGCAATTAAAGATCATTTTAGAGGAGTTGAGTCTGTGGAAACTGATTCTCTTTTTTATCTTAAACTAAAATTAAATCAAGAAATTAACCAGCATGATTTTAAAGTCTTTGCCGAAAAAAATTCTATTTTGCTTCCTGATTACAGGAAATTTTTGAGTGCGGGAAAAAGTAATCAACTTATAATTTCAGCAGCAGCTTTAAATCAGTTTTCAATTAAACAGGGGGCCATGGCCCTGGCAAAAATCTACTGGCAGTTCGTCAGTTAAAAAATTACTTTATATTTTTTCAGTTTTTGATAAAATATAATTATAGAAAATTAATTAATATTATCGAAATTTATTTTCTTGAGCAAGAGCTTAAAAGTAGAGAGTAGTTCAGTTAAATTAAATAGGAGGTAATATATATGACAGAAATCAAGCTGGAAACTTTAAAAGATCTTATTCAATGTCAGGAAAGTCCCTGTGTTTCAATTTATATGTCGACTCAGGCTGTACATCGAGGAGAATTTAAAAAATTAGAAATTGAGTTTAAAAATCATCTGCAGGAGGTTGAAGAAAAACTCAAAGAAAACTGGGACTTCAAGCAGCGAGAGGTTGATGAATTTTTGGAAGCAGCAGCTGCTCTGGCAGCTGACAGTAGTTTCTGGCAGGAGCAAAAAGAGGGTCTGGCAGTATTTATTTCACCTGATAGATTTGAATATTTTAAACTTGGAGTTGATACCTATAATAAGTCACATGTTAGCTACAAATTCAACCTTAAACAGCTAATTTCAGAATTTCAGGACAATCAAAAATACTATCTTCTGGCTCTGAGTCCAAATCATAATCAACTTTATCAGGCCAGTCGAAATAATATTGAAGAAATTGAAGTGGAAGATTTACCAATAAATATTACAGAATTTTTAAATTTAGATGATGAGGCAGCTGAAAAACATCAGTCAATTAATACAGCTGGTGGTAAAACAGTTTTTCACGGCCAGGGTGGAGCCTCAGATGATGATAATGAGGATTTAAGGCATTATCTTAAAGAAATTGATAGAGTTATTAGCTTAGAATTGAAAGATAAAAACAGGTATCTGGTTGCTGCTGCTGATGATAGTGTATTTGCTCTTTATAAAAATATCAATAGTTATGATAAATTAGTAGAAGAAAATCTAAGTGGTAATGTAAAACAGATGAACAAAAAGGAATTACGGGAAAAAGGGTGGAAAATTGTAGAACCACATCTTCAGGACTATTTAAAAGATGTTAAAAATAAATATTTAGAGCTGAAGTCAGGAGATAAATGCTCAGCAAATTTAGAAGATATTGTTGAAGCTGCACATTACAGTAAAGTTGATACCCTTCTGCTTAATAAAAAAGCCGAAAAAGACGGAGTTTTTGTTGAAGCTGAAAATGAAATTAAAGTGATGGGTAATAATGAGGATTATGATCTTTATAATTTTGCTGCTGTACAGACAGTTGAAAATGGTGGAAAAGTTTATTCTCTGGAAAAAGAAGAGATGCCAGATGGAGAAGACATAGTAGCTATTTATAGATATTAATCTATAATCTCTGGGCGAGTTCAGCACCTGCCAAATAGGCTGTAGAAAAAGCGGCCTGCAGGTTATAGCCGCCCGTATCTCCATCAATATCTAGAACTTCGCCGGCAGCAAAAAAGTTATTAGTAATTCTTGATTCCATAGTCTGGGGATTGATCTCACTGAGGTCAATCCCTCCTTTTGTTACCATGGACTGATTAAAATCTGCTAAACTTTTGATTTCGAATTCCAAACTTGAAAAATTATCAATAATTTCTTTTCTTTCTTGTTTAGTTAGGTGAGCTGCATTCTGACTGCCATCAATATCTGTAATTTCAAGTATCTTTTCAATTAATCTCTGTGCCAGTGGATATTTAATTAAAAGATTGAGTAAATTCAATTTCCCCTCTCTCTCAATTTTTTTTAGCAGGTCATTTTCCAACTCTTCTCTGGAGTATTTTAATAGCTTTATTTTAATAATATCTCCTTTTTTCATATAACGGGAATAATTGATAATTCCCGGCCCGGAGAGTCCTCTATGGGTTAAAAGTAGATCATCATTCCAGCTTTTTAATAAATTCTCATTCCTCCAGAGTGAAATACTTTTATTTCTTAGAGATATTCCGCTCAGCATTTTAAATTGATAATCTTTAATAATCACTGGAGCTAAAGCCGGTTGTGGTTTTATAATATTATGACCTAAATTACAGGCAAACTGAAACCCATCACCTGTTGAACCTGTTCTAGGAAATGATTTTCCTCCGGCTGCAAGCAGAAAATATTTACCGGTATAAATTTTACTTTTACTTTTAATCTCAAATGATTCATTTTTATAATTAACATTTTCTATCGGAGTATTATATATAATTTTAATTCCTCTTGCTTTTGCTTCTTTTAATAATATGTTTAAGATATCTGAAGCTTTATTTGACTCTGGAAAAATCTTTCCACCTCTAGCTTTTCTAAATTCAACTCCTCTATCCTTAAAAAACTGCATCAGCTGATGATTGTCAAAAGTATATAGAGGACCCATTAGAAAATTATAATTTTCTCCATAGTGGTCAAAAAACTGAGAAATATCCCCCGCATGGGTTAAATTACACTGACCGGAGCCGCTGATTAAAAGTTTTTTGCCAGCGCTGGAATTCTTCTCTAGTATTATAATTTTTTTATTTTCATTATTTTCTGCAGCCTGAATTGCAGCAAAAAGTCCTGCTGGCCCGGCGCCTGCAGTGATTAAATCAGCATTCATTATTAGTTCCTCCATTTTTATAATCTGATTTTTAATACTTGTTCTAGTTTCTTTATAGTTAATTAAATTTCATAAGTAATAAAATAATTATAAATTAACACTATTCTAAATGCAAACTAATCTGATAAGGTAAATTTACTTTTATTAGTTAGTAAGATAGAATAAATATAATAGTAAATTTTAAACAGAACAAAAGTATAATTTAAAATCTGTCAGTATTTGTTTATTATAAATAATAAAATTTTATATTCAATGTTAAGAATTGAGATTTAAAACAAAGGGGTGTTATAGTTGGGTACTAAGAGGGTAAGGTTATATTTTGGGTTATTGATTTTAGTAATTATTTTTTGTATTAGTCTCCAGATTTCAGCTCAAGATATTATAATAAATGAATTGATGTCCTCCAATCAGAAAATTTATCAAGATCAGGATTCTGATTTTGATGATTGGCTGGAATTAAAAAATGTTGGAAACGAGCCTGTAAATATTTCCGGATACTATTTGTCTGATAATAGTGCTGATCTGACTCAGTGGCAGTTTGATAGCACACAAGATTTTATAATTAAACCAAATAATCACATATTAATTTGGGCAGATGATACGACTGCTGAAGGGAATTTACATACGAATTTTAAATTAAGCAGTAGTGGAGAAACTATAATTTTAACACAGAATAATGGCAGAGATATCGTAGATCAGCTCAATTTTCCCAGGATAATGACAGATGTTTCTTATGGAAGAAAGACAAATAATATATCAAAGTTGGTATATTTTATTTTCCCAACTCCAGGTGAAGAAAATAACTTTGGGATATCAAATAATTATTTGATTGAAAAAATTAAATTAATTAACGACAATTTATTTTTAAGTTCAATCTTTTTCTTTTCTTTTATTATTATTTCAATATTTTTAATTAGCTATTATAAAATCAACAAAAAACTTGAGAACAGTAAAATTAAATTTGAAGAATTATTTAAAGAAAGTCCAGTAGGTTTAATAAGCTGTGATATAAGAGGAAATATACTAAATGTAAATAAAGAGATGATAAATTTATTAGGTGCGCCTGATAAAGAAGCTGTTCAAAAATTTAATATTACTAATATTGCAGATATAAAAGAAGAATGGAATAGAATAATCTTATCTTTTAAAAATAATATTTCAGGACAATTTGAGTATACTACCCCCTGGGAGAAACATGTCTTTATAAAATACAAAATTGCAGTGATATCCTCAAATGATAATATTTTAGTAATAATTTTAGCAGCAAATGATGTTAGTGTTGAAAAAATTACTGAAAATAGACTCGAATATCTTTCTTTTCACGATGAACTAACTGCTCTTTATAATCGCAGATATTTTGAAAATGAGCTGGAAAAATTTAATCAATCTAGAAAATTACCAATATCTATAATTATTGGAGACCTTGATAATTTGAAATATATAAATGATAATTTTGGACATAAAACGGGAGACAAATATTTAGTTAAAGCAGCAAAAATTATGAAAGATAATTTTAGAAATGAAGATATAATTGCCAGGATTGGTGGGGATGAATTTGCTGCTATTCTTCCAGATACTAACACTGAAACTGCTGCAAAGATTAGTGAGAGAATTAGAAGTGAGTGTAGAAAATGCGAAAAATATAATAATTTTAGAATATCAATTGGACATGCAACAAAAAATAGTAAATTTGATGATTTGACAGAAGTATTTATAAAGGCTGATCAAGAAATGTATCAGAATAAAAAAGAAAATAAAGTAGATTGTTAGTGATTTTTTGGTTTTTTACTTTAAATTAAAAAAATCTCCTGGGAAGGAGATCTTAAAATAGGCTATGGTTGTTGCTATGTAAAAAATGGTGCCGAAGGTGGGACTCGAACCCACACATCCGTGAGGATAATGGATTTTGAATCCATCGCGTCTGCCAATTCCACCACTTCGGCATCAACACCATTTATTTTAACATAGAAAAATAGCAAAAGCAAGAGCTGCTGCTTTGAAATAACAAGAAATTAAAACAAAATTTGTTAATCAAATAGCTTGAATTATAGTCTTAGCTTTAGTACAATATAATTACAAAAAGAAAATATATTTATTTGAGGGCAAAGCTGCTGTAAAGCAGTGACGCAAAGCTATGGGTCTTACCGAGACTGCCAGGCTGCAGAGATTAACGCCCGACCTCTAATGGTCGGTTTTTTCTTTTTATTAAACATTATTTTTAGCAGCTAGAAAGATAAATATTTATTTTGGAGGGTCACAAATGGATGTTATATTTAAACTAAAAAATAAGCTGGAAGAAACTGACCCATCAAGGATGAGCTTTAAAATCATGCTGAAATACTTTGTTCTGGGAGTCATCTGGATTTTAACTTTTGAATATTTTATTAACAAATATTTACCTGGAAGTAATTTTTTTATCCTATTTCATTTTATCAATCAGTTTCTTTTTGTGATTTTTTCTTCAGTCTTAATTTATATTTTTGTAAAAAAAGGTTTAAAAAATCACTATGTAATTAGTAAAAGTATTATTGATAAAATTGAAAAAATCAGAAGCGAAGAAGATAAAATTAAAAAATTTAATTTGATTGAAGATATGATAGATGTTGGAATCTGGGAATATGATCTGAAGAAAAAAGAGTTATATTTATCTTACTGGGCCCAGAACAAACTAAATATTCATCAAAAATATACAAGGCAGGGACCAATTGAATCAATAAAAGAATATATACATCCTGAAGATAGAAAACAGGCTCAGGAAAAATGGGATCTTTTTCTTGCCGGTGAAAAGAAGAAATATAAGAATGTTTTCAGAGTAAAAAATAATTCAAAGTATATTTATATTAAACATAGCGGTAGATTTTTGCAAAATGATGACGGTATAGCAGCTAAAGTAATTGGGACTACAACAGAAATCACAAGAGAAAAAAAGTTAGAAAATAAATTATATCAGTTAGCCTATTATGATGATTTTACTAATTTACCTAATGAAAAATATTTTTCTGAAAAATTAGAGAGCCAGATTAAAATCTCTCAAAATTCTAAAATGGAGCAGAAATTTTCTGTTTTTTATCTTGAAGTAATAGATATGGACAATATATCGAATGTAATTGGTTCACTACACGGAAACCAGACCGCACAAATAATTGCAGATATACTAAGCAATAAATTGAAGCCGGATTTAATAAGTCATTATTATGGTGATAAATTTCTGCTTTTGTTTAAAAATGTATCTAAAAAGGAAGAAATCAAAGCCAGGGCAGAAGAAATTTTGAATTTAATAAAAAGACTCTGGAAGGAAAATGAAATTGATTATTTTTTGAATTTTAAAATGGGGATTACAATTTATCCTAAAAATGGAGATGATGCTAAAACCCTAATTACCAGAGCTCATCAGGCGATGCATACAATTGAAGACAGCAGTAAACTTTATCAGATCTATGATCAGACAATTTATTTTGAAAAACTAAATAATAGTCAGTTAAAAAATGATTTGAGAAAAGCCGTAGAAAATGGAGAACTAAATCTGGTTTATCAGCCTAAAATTAATCTACAAAATGAAGAAATAGTAGCTCTGGAAGCTTTACTTCGCTGGCATCATCCAGAATTTGGTCCGATTTCGCCTGGATATTTTATTCCGATTGCTGAACAGAGTAATTTAATAACTCAGATTACCCGCTGGGTTATTAAAAGAGTTATTAAAGAATTTTCGGAAAATGAAGTATTAAGAGAATCAGGAAAAATTATTTCAATTAATTTATCTGCCTATGATTTAAAAGATGATTCATTAATTGCTTTTTTAAAAAGTTTAATTAAAAAAAGAGAATTATGTCCTGATCAGATTGATTTTGAAATTACAGAATCAATTTTTCTAGATGCAACTGAGAGAGACTTAGAAAATTTAAATAGATTAAAAAAAGCTGGTTTTTATATTTCACTTGATGATTTTGGTAAGGGCTATTCCTCTCTTTCCTATTTAGCTAAACTACCGCTTGATATGTTGAAAATTGACATGTCTTTTATCCGTAATTTAGATCAGAGAAAAACCAGAATCTTAACTGAGAAAATAATTGAACTTTCACATGAACTTGATTTTAAGGTTATTGCAGAAGGAATAGAAGAAAAAGAGGAATTAGAAATATTAAAAAAATTGAATTGTGATTTTGTTCAGGGATATTATTATTATCGTCCGATGCCAATAAGTGAATTAGAATCTATTATTTCTATGGATTGCAATATTTAGTCTGTATGATATAATTTTAGTATCATGTAAAAAAGGTAGGGATTTAAATGCTTAATTCAATTAAGGGAAAAATGTTACTGGCAGTTGCAATATTAATTTTAGTTATTGTTGGTGGGACAGCTTTTACATTATATAATCAATCAACAAATATTTTAGAAGAAACAATAATGTCAAGTGCTAAAGAGAGTGCGAGGCAGAATTCTAACACCATTAATCAATGGCTAAGTGGGATAGAGTTATTCTTAAAAGATTTAGCTGACTCTAATGATGTTCAGACTATGATGTGGAGCAGTCAGGAAAGATATCTCAAAGAATCAAATCATCCGGAACTGGAAAATATTATTGTGGCCAGACCGGATGGCAGAGCTAATGTGGTTGGCGGTGAAAATATTAATGTTTCCGACAGAAATTATTTTCAGCGGGCGCTAGAAACAAATGAAGTTACATATTCAAATGTACGTCCCAGTCAATTAACTGAGGGCAATGTGATTTCTATTGCAGTACCAATTGTTGATCTGGAAGAACAGGTTGGTGTTTTAATCGGAACTGTATCTACTCAATATTTACAGCAGTTAATTACTGAAATGAACATCAATGGTGCCGGGTATGGCTGGATAATTAATCAAAATAAAAATACTATTGCTTATCCGGAGCGAGAATACATAGCAAGTAGTGAACTGGCCGGGAGTAATCAGGATCTTATTTCAGTTACGGATAAAATGATTGCAGGAGAAAGTGGAGTAGTCCGTTATAGCTTTAATAATCAGCAAAAAATAATGGCCTACCATCCTGTAAGTATAAATGGATGGTCTGTTGCTATGACAGCAGATAAGTCAGAAGTTATGAGTGAACTTGATAATTTAAGAAATATCAGCTTAATTATTGCTCTAGTCGCTTTAGTAATTGGAATAATAGTTACAGTAATTATTGCCTCTTATATAGTAAATCCGCTTAATTATGTTACTGCAACTGCACAAAAATTGGCAGCTGGCGATTTCACTTTAAATATTGATGCTAAATATTTAAAACGGAAAGATGAAATCGGAAAATTAAGCAGGTCGTTTTCAGAGATGATTAATAATTTAAAATCAATGATTCTGGATGTCAAAGATGTTTCAGATAGGGTTGCAGCCTCCAGTGAAGAACTATCTGCAGGTGGAAATC
>JASMSZ010000058.1:0-17295 GCA_041694515.1 Halanaerobium sp. | reverse complement strand
GAGTAAAAGTAACCCGAATCGCTCATGGTATTCCTGTCGGCGGTGACTTAGAATATGCAGATGAGGTAACCTTATCTAAGGCTTTAGAGGGCAGAAGAGAATTATAGTGATTTTTTGTTTATGTTTATTTATGTGCATTTATGTTCACGGTGCATGTACGTTTTTTACAGCTTGACATTACTCCTGAGCTTTGTTAAAATACTTAAAATATTAGATTGTTTTGACGGCATAATAATTATCCAATTATCTCATTTAATTACAGGTTTATGAGGGCGCAATTGAGACTTTAGCCAATAATTTTAAGTATTAATTTTTACAAAACTCAAGGAGGTTGGTTATGGAAAAAATAATTAAAGAAGGCTTGACTTTTGATGATGTTCTGCTGGTACCGGCAGAATCAAATGTAGTTCCAAAAGAAGTAAGTACAAGATCTAAACTGACTGATGATATTTATCTGAATACTCCAATTATGTCGGCGGGAATGGACACAGTTACCGAAGGTGATATGGCAATTGCAATGGCCAGAGAAGGTGGCCTGGGAGTAATTCATAAAAACATGCCGATCGATCAGCAGGCAGCTGAGGTTGATCGCGTAAAGCGTTCAGAAAGTGGAGTCATTGTTGATCCGTTCTTTTTAAGTCCTGATGCTCTGATTGAGGAAGCAGAAGCTTTAATGTCCAAATATCACATCTCAGGTGTGCCAATTGTTGACGAAAATGAAAAACTGCTCGGAATTTTAACCAATAGAGATCTGCGTTTTGTAGAAGATTATAAGCGGCCTGTTTCGGAAGTAATGACAGAGGAAGAACTGGTTACAGCCCCTGTGGGAACAGATTTAGAGGGAGCCAAAGCCCAGTTGAGAAAACATAAAATAGAAAAACTGCCAATCGTTGATGATGAAGGAATTTTAAGAGGTTTAATTACTATCAAAGATATAGAAAAAGCAAAACAGTATCCGAAGGCGTCAAAAGATAAACAGGGAAGACTTCTGGCAGCTGCAGCTGTTGGAACAGGGAATGATACAGATGAACGAGCGGCAGCCCTTGTTGAAGCCGGAGTGGATATTTTAGTAATTGATACGGCTCACGGACATTCACAAAATGTAATTAATGTAGTTAAGAAAATCAAATCTAAATACCCGGATCTGCCTGTAATTGCAGGTAATGTAGCAACTGCTGCAGCAACTGAAGCTTTAATCAAAGCCGGTGCTGATGTGGTTAAAGTCGGAATCGGACCCGGCTCAATTTGTACTACCAGAGTTGTGGCTGGTGTTGGTGTACCGCAAATTACTGCAATTAGTGATGCGGCTGAGGTGGCGAAAAAACACGGAAAAACAGTGATTGCTGATGGTGGAATTAAATATTCCGGAGATATTGTCAAGGCAATTTCTGCTGGAGCCAATAATGTGATGATCGGAAGTCTGCTGGCCGGAACCGAAGAAAGCCCGGGAGAATTGGAAATTTATAAAGGTAGAAGTTATAAAGTTTACCGCGGCATGGGTTCAGTTAGCGCCATGAAAAAAGGTAGTAAAGATCGCTACTTCCAGGAAGATGAAACGGAAACAGAAAAATTTGTACCGGAAGGAATTGAAGGAAGAGTTCCTTATAAAGGTACACTGGCAGAAACAGTTTATCAGCTTCTTGGGGGGCTGAAATCCGGTATGGGTTACTGTGGAACACCTGATATTGATTCACTAATTGAGGACTCTCAAATGATCAAGATTTCTGCAGCCGGTCTCCGCGAAAGCCATCCCCATGATGTTAAAGTAACAAAAGAAGCTCCAAATTATAGTATTGATTAAGTCAAAACTTTTAGTGTACTCTCTGTTCTTTTTCCGGCAGGGAGTTTTTCTTTTTGGACAGGCAAAAAAGAATTAAAACAGGATAAATGTGATCCAGACTCTGCTGTTGGAGCTGCTTTGTTGCTAGCTTTACAGAAATATAGAGTCAATAGTATTAAGATTATATCTGTAAGCTAAAAGTTTATCTTATAAACAAAAAATAAAAGAGATTATATAGACAGCACAAAGTAGCTAAAAATATTTTAGAACAAAAATATTAGCAGAGTTGATAACAGGGGGAATTAAAATGAGTGAAAAAATCAGACAGCAAGAAAATTTAATTATTATTGGTGGAGGACCTGGCGGTCTTTCTGCCTCAATTTATGCAGCCCGTAATGGAGTTGCACCACTGGTTTTAAATGGTCCGGAACCAGGTGGACAGATTACAACAACGTCTGAACTTGAAAACTACCCTGGATTTCCGGAACCGATTGGTGGTTTTGAATTATCTCAAAAAATGTCCGAGCAGGCCGAAAATTTCGGAGTGCGTTTAGAATATGAAAGTGCAGAAGAGGTTGATTTTTCTGGAGATAAATTTATTGTTAAAACAGAAATGGGCGAATATATTGCAGATTCAATTATTATAGCAACCGGTTCCGAACCGAAAACGCTGGGACTTACTAAAGAAGACAGTCTTCGCGGTAATGGTGTTTCCTATTGTGCAACCTGTGATGCCGCTTTCTTTAAAAATAAAGAAGTAGCGATCGTAGGTGGTGGTGACACTGCTTTATGGGAGGCAACTTTTTTATCTAAATTTGCTTCTAAGGTTTATATCCTGCACCGCCGTGATAAATTTAGAGGTGCTAAAATCCTTGGTGACAGAGTAAAAGCTAAGGAAAATATTGAAATCCTCTGGGATACAGAGGTTAAGAGTCTTAAAGGTGAGAAAAAATTAGAGGGAATCCAGATCTTTAATAATAAAAGTGGTGAAGAAAGACTGCTTAAGGTAGATGGAATGTTTGTTGCGATTGGTCACCAGCCGAGAACAGAATGTCTGATGGGCCAGATTGAGTTAGATGATTACGGTTATATTGTAACAGACAAGAAACAGCATACTAATATTCCGGGAGTTTTTGCCTGTGGAGATGTCCAGGATCCCGATTACAGACAGGTTGTCGTGGCAGCTGGTTCTGGAGCTAAAGCTGCAATTGAAGCTTCCGAATATATTGAAGAAAAAGAAAATTCTTTTCCTGCAAAAGAGGTTAAGATCAAAGACTTTACAGGCAAAAAGAATGAAGACAGCCCGGAAGATGGGGCTGAAAAAGAGGAAGCAGGATTAAGCCTCAGCTTAAACCTGGATTAAATCTAAGAATAAAATATAATTATAAATCTTTACAAACTAGTCGGCGGCGGGTATTCCTGGAAGTGCTTGAAGGATGCTTAAGCCGGCTTTTTTGTTTTTTAAAATCAAAAAAATACACTTAATATTTATTTTGCAGGTAGAGTCTCATTGCATTAGCAGAGTGATTATTATATAATTACATTATAAATAAGATTATTTTAACAAAGTTTAGAGAGGGGCTGGCCGTTTTGGCAGAAGGTTTTTTTATTACGTTCGAAGGAATTGAGGGTTCAGGTAAGACCACCCAGATTAATTTGCTGGCAGAATATCTGCAGGAGCAGGGCTATCAAGTTTTAGTTAGCCGGGAGCCGGGCGGAACCGATCTGGGAGAAAAAATTAGAGAGCTGCTTTTAGATCCTCAATATGATTCGATGGACTACAGAACAGAGATTCTTCTTTATGCTGCCGATAGAGCTCAGCATGTTAGAGAAAAAATCAAACCTGCTTTAGAGCAGGGAAAAGTTGTTATTTCAGATAGATTTGTAGATTCTAATCTTGCCTACCAGGCAGCCGGCCGCGGTCTTGATTATGAGATGGTATATCAAATAAACGACTGGGTAATTGATTCTACCTGGCCGGATCTAACTTTTATTTTAGATATTGATATTAAAGAAGGTTTAAAAAGAGCCCGGGCGCTCAGCCTGGATGAAGCAGGAGATAGACTGGAACGAGAAGTTGATGATTTTCATCAGCGGGTTAGAGATGCTTACCTGGAGATGGCAGAAGGCAAAAGATTTGCCCTGGTAGATGCAGGTGGAAACAGAGAAGATGTCCAGAAAAATATAAAAAAAATTATCGCCAGGAGGTTATTCTAATGAAAAAAAGAGCAGAATCAGGTAAAACAGTAAAAATGATTATTGCTGTAGTTCATGACCATGATGCGGTTGACTTACTGGAGTCACTGACAACTTCAGGTTTTCAGGCTACAAAAATGGCATCAACAGGTGGGTTTTTAAGAGAAGGGAACACTACCTTTATAATTGGCTCCGATGAGGAACATGTGGAAGAAGTGCTGGATATCATTAGAGAAAACTGCGAGTCACGCAAAAAGACTGTGGCCCCGATGTCACCTGTTGCAAATTCATTAGAAGGTTATTATTCTTTTCCAATGGAAATCAAAATTGGAGGAGCAACCGTATTTATAATTGATGTAGAACAGTTTATTAAGATGTAGAGCCGTTATTTAAATATAGGGTTCTTAATTAAGATTTAAAAGATTTAATAAGCTGTGGGATAATTCCAAAAGATATAAGGTAGTTTATAATAAATAGAGGAGCTTTTAAATGAGTTTTAACTCAGTTATTGGACAAAAAGAAGCGGTAGAAATACTGCAGGATGAAATAAAAGATGATCGAATCAGCCATGCCTATCTGTTTTCTGCTAAAGAGGGTAGTGGTAAATCAAAGCTGGCTTTTGAATTTGCAAAGGCCAGTTTTTGTGAGGAATCTGAAACTGACAGCTGCGGCAGCTGTATTAACTGCCGCAAAATGGATCACCAGAACCATCCTGACTTTAAGGTGATTTCTGTGCTGGAAGGCAAAAGTGCGATCTCTATCGATCAGATCAGGGAGTTAAAAAAAGAGATTGCTTATAAGCCTTATGACAGTGATCATAAAATTTACGTTATGGAAGCAGCCGAAAAGATGACAAAAGAAGCAGCAAATTCACTTTTAAAGACTTTAGAAGAACCTCCTTCTTTTGCCACGATTATTTTACTGGTCGAGGACAGCGGTAAACTGCTGCCGACAATAGTTTCGCGCTGTCAGCAGATCAAGCTGCGAAATGTAAGTAAAGCGAAAATAAAGGAACTGCTTTTAGCTGAGGGTTTAGAGGCTGAACGGGCTGAAATAATCAGCAGTACTGCAGCCGGAAGTCCGGGTAAGGCTCTGAAGATTATAAAGATCGACAATTATTTTGAGCAGCGGCAGCAAATTTATGATTTTTTGAAAGATATTAATACCAAAAATACGATGGAAATTTTTCAAATCACAGAAAAATTATCTTCACTGCTGAAGGCTGATTTTCCCTGTTTTGATTTGCTATCAGACTGGTATCGCGATATAATGATGATTAAACAGGATTATCTGGCTGCAGTGACTAATAAAGATTATTTTGAGGAATTAAAAGAGCTGGCTGCAGAGCTTAGTCTGCAGAATGTAATTAGAAATTTAGAGTTAATAGCTCAAAGTGAAGAATATATTGAACGAAATATTAGAGAAGAGCTTAGTCTGGAAGTCTTATTTTTCAAACTGCGCCAGCCTGATCAAGAATAGATAAATGAGGTGTTTATTTTAATGAATACGGTAGTTGGAGTAAGTTTTAAAAAAGCCGGAAAAATCTATTATTTTGATCCTGGTGAACTGGAAATAAAAACCGGAGATTATGTAATAGTAGAAACTGCACGGGGTATAGAATATGCCGAAGTTGTTGTTGGCAAAAAAGAAATATCAGATGACGAAATAGTTGCGCCTTTAAAAGATGTGATTCGAAAGGCCACTTTAAAAGATAGAGATAAAAATGAGAAAAATTTAGCACTGGAAGTAGAAGCTTATGATATTTGTCTGAATAAAATTGAGAAACACGGTCTGCCGATGAAATTGATAGATGTAGAGTATACTTTTGATCACAATAAGATTATATTCTATTTTACAGCAGATGGTAGAGTTGACTTTAGAGAACTTGTTAAAGATTTAGCATCAGTATTTAAAACCAGAATTGAGCTGCGCCAGATTGGAGTCCGGGATGAGGCCAAAATGCTTGGCGGTTTAGGTCCCTGCGGTCTAGCTGTCTGCTGTGCTACATTTTTGCGCGATTTTCAGCCGATTTCAATTAAAATGGCGAAAAAACAGGATTTATCACTCAATCCTTCCAAAATATCAGGCCTCTGCGGTCGCTTAATGTGCTGTCTGCGCTATGAAGCTCAGACCTATAAAACTCTTAAAAGATTAATGCCCAATGTGGGCGAAAAAATTGAGCTAGAGATGGGCAGAGGAAAAGTTGTCGACCGCAATCTGGTCAAGCATACTGTAGAAGTTGATATTGGCACAGAAGAAAATATAGAAGTAAATGTAGATGATCTGGACGAATATGATTTAGATTTAGATTGAATGGAAAGGAAGGAAATTTAATGGATCAGGAAATATTGAGCAGCCTTGCCCATTTTCAGGAACAAATCGAGGCACTTTCCCTCCGTTTTCATAAACTTAAAGATATTACCTATAAGCTCTATCGGGAAAACGAAGAACTGCAGCGCGAAAACGAAGAGCTGAGATCTCTACTTTTTAAAGATCAGGAAGACGCAGAAGAATCTGTAGTCGAAAAAGAAGGTTACAGTAATTTGATTCATATTTATGATGAAGGTTATCATGTTTGTCCTTTAAGTTTTGGAGAAAAAAGAAAAGGAGACTGCCTTTTCTGTTTAAATTTGCTGGAAAATCAGGGTAAGGAGAAATAGTGATGGAAGAGATTCATTATTTAATTGAAGATGAGCTTGAAATTATACAGGATAATCGGTTCTTTAAATTTGGAACTGATTCTGTACTTTTAGCAAATTTTGTTAAACTTCGTCGAGGAGATAAAGTAATTGATCTTGGTACAGGCAGTGGTGTAATTCCACTGCTTTTAGCATATAAAAATGAGGATGTAAAGGTCACGGGAATCGAAATTCAGCCTGAGGCCGCTGATCTGGCAGAGCGTAATGTAAAATTTAATCAGCTGCAGGATCAGGTTAAAATTATCAATGCTGATCTCTGTCGGCTGGATGCTAAACTGAAGGCCGGAAGTTTTGATGTTGTGGTTTCTAATCCACCTTATTTACCGGTAGAAGCCGGCAGGATGAAGAAAAGTGATTATCTAGCAGCTGCCAGACATGAGATCTACGCTGAGCTGGAGGATGTTGCAGCTGAGGCCGCCCGTCTTTTAAAATATGGAGGTCAATTTTTTCTTGTTCACCGGGCGGAAAGATTGACAGAAGTAATAGAAACTTTAGCTCAATATAACTGTCAGGCCAAAGAACTGCGGCTGGTTCAGGCCCGCAGAGATAAGGAAGCTGATATCTTTCTGCTCCGGGCCAAAAAGGGAGCAAATCCAGGCCTGAGAGTTAAACCTGTTTTAATAATTTATCAGGATAACAGCAGTGAATATACAGCAGAGCTAAAAGAAATTTATGGTCAGAAGTAGTTTCGAATACATTTTGTTCCTATACAGCTGAATGAAGGTTTATACAGAAAGATTATTTACAGGAGGTTATTTTTTTGCAGGCAGCAGAGCTTTACTTATGTGGAACCCCAATCGGTAATTTAGATGATGTAAGCCAGCGGCTGCTGGCTACCTTAAAAGAGGTTGATCTTATAGCCTGTGAGGATACCCGCAGAACTCAGAAACTTTTAAACTATTTTTCGATCAAAACTAAAATGATCAGCTATCATGAGCACAACGAAAAAGAAAGAAGTAGAGAGTTAATTGAGCATTTAAAAGCTGGCAGAAAAATAGCTTTAGTCAGTGATGCCGGGATGCCCGGAGTCTCAGATCCCGGGGAAATCCTGGTCAAAAAAGCTGTTGCTGCCGGGATTGAAGTTATTCCAATTCCGGGACCGAGTGCTTTTCTGGCAGCCCTTGTGGTTTCCGGACTTGATATTTCTGCTTTTTCATTTAAAGCTTTTATCCCCCGTTCAGGTAAAAAACGGCAGCAGTTTCTGGAAGAGCTGGCCCTGGCTAAGGATACGACAGCATTTTATGAGTCTCCTTACAGACTTAAAGATACACTTAAAGATCTCAGGCAGTTCAGCTCAGAACTTGCCTCACGCCAGACAGTTGTGGCCCGCGAAATTACAAAAATGCACGAAGAAAAATATTATGGCACAGCTGCTGAGCTGGAAGAGAGACTTAAAGACCGGGAAATCAAAGGAGAGATTGTGGTAGTTATTGCCGGCCGCAGTCAGGTTGAGGCAGAAAGTGAGGGCTGGGAAGACTTAAGTATCTTAGAACATCTTAAACTTTTAATTGCAAGTGGAATGACCAAAAAGCAGGCAATTAAAAAGGTTGCCAGTTTGAGAGGACTGCCCAAAAGTGAAGTTTACAGAGAAGCGGTAGTCATTTCAGTTGATAAGGATAAATTTGAATAGTTTTGAAGATAAATTTTATAAAATTTGATAAAAATTTGAGTAAAATATTTAGATTATAAGATTTATGACTAATTCTGGAGAGGATGATCAATTTTGAGCAGAGATACCTATTATGTAACAACCCCGATTTACTATCCAAGTGATAAATTACATATCGGCCATGCCTATACAACAGTTGCGGCTGATACAATTGCCCGCTACAAAAAGATGCAGGGTTATGACACCATGTTTTTAACTGGTTCTGATGAACACGGCCAGAAAATTGAGCGTAAGGCGAAAGATGCCGGTCAGGAAACCAGAGAATATGTTGACCAGATTGTAGAAACTTTTAAGCAGCTCTGGGATAAGCTGGATATCGACTATGACTATTTTATCCGGACCACCGAAGAGCGCCACGAAAAAGTAGTACAGAAAATCTTCAAAAAACTCTATGATAAAGGAGATATCTACAAAGGTAACTATGAGGGCTGGTACTGTACCCCCTGTGAGGCTTTCTGGACCGAAAGACAGCTGGAAGAGAAAAATGGTGAGAAAGTCTGTCCTGACTGTCACCGGCCGGTGGAATGGGTGGAAGAAGAAAGTTACTTCTTTAAGATGGGTAAATATGCAGACCGCCTTTTAGAACATATAGAAAGTCATCCGGAGTTTATTGAGCCGGAATCACGCCGGAATGAGATGATTAACTTTATAGAAAATGGTCTTGATGATTTAAGTGTGTCCAGAACTACCTTTGACTGGGGAGTCCCGGTACCTATTGATGAGGACCATGTGATTTATGTCTGGATTGACGCTTTAAGCAACTATATTACAGCAATTGGTTATCTGACAGATCAGGAGAATTTTGAGCGGTACTGGCCGGCAGATTTACATCTGGTTGGTAAGGATATTCTCCGCTTCCATACGGTAATCTGGCCTACTATTTTAATGGCACTGGATCTGGAGCTGCCGGACCAGGTATTTGGTCACGGCTGGCTTTTAAGTGAGACCGGTAAGATGTCAAAATCAAAGGGTAATGTTGTGGATCCTGTAGTTTTAATCGATGACTTTGGTAAAGATGCAATTCGCTATTACCTGCTGCGTGAGGTGGCTTTTGGTACAGATGGTAAGTATTCTACAGAAGCTTTAATTCAGCGGATTAACTCTGACCTGGCAAATGATCTGGGTAATCTCTTAAACAGAACTGTTTCCATGGTGGAACAGTATTTTGACAGCGAAATCCCGGAGCCAGGAGAAAAAGAAGCAGTTGATAAAGAATTGATTGATCTGGCTGCTGAAACCAAAAAAGATATAGAAATAGAGATGGAAGAGTTAAAATATACTGCAGCTCTGGAGAAAATCTGGAATTTTGTCCGCCGCACAAATAAGTATATCGATCAGACAACTCCCTGGATTTTAGCCAGAAAAGAAGAAAATCACGAAAGATTGAAAACAGTACTTTATAATTTGCTGGAATCTTTAAGGATTACTGCAGTAATGTTAAAACCTTTTCTGACAGAGGCTCCTCATAAGATGGGTGAGCAGCTGGGTCAGGCAGAAGCAATTAACAAAGCTGACTGGGAAGATGCTAACTGGGGTGCTTTAAAGACTGGAGTTAAAGTTTATAATGGGGATCCAATGTTCCCCCGGATAGATTTAGAAGAATATTTTGAAAAGGTGGAAGCCCGCAAAGAAGAGGCTGAAGCTGAGAAACAGGAGGAGGAAAATGAATTGGATTTAGTTGATATTAAAGACAGAATTACTTTTGAAGAATTTATGGATGTAGATATTAGAGTTGCTGAGATATTAGAAGCAGAAAAAATTGAAGGCAGCAATAAACTGCTCAAATTAAAGGTCGATATTGGCCTGGAGCAGAGACAATTAGTGGCTGGAATCGCAAAACATTTTAGCGCAGAAGATGTCATCGGACGCAAAATTTTGATTGTAGCTAATTTAGAACCTGCCACAATTTTCGGGGTTAAGTCAGAAGGTATGATTTTAGCTGCCTCTGACCCAGAAGATAACATGGTTTTATCAACAGTAAGTGCTGATATTGCAAATGGAAGTCAGGTAAAATAATTATTAAAGCAGGAGGAATTCACAGTGAAAGATAGAGAGAATATACCTAAAGCTACAATTGAGAGACTGCCCTTGTATTACAGATGTCTTGATA
Organism: Halanaerobium sp.; assembly: GCA_041694515.1. Lineage (GTDB taxonomy): Bacteria > Bacillota > Halanaerobiia > Halanaerobiales > Halanaerobiaceae > Halanaerobium. The sequence goes on along the minus strand of JASMSZ010000058.1, from coordinate 6,841 downwards.
AAATGGATACTTTTGAAGAGGTTGAGGTAGTTTCTTCTAAGGATCTGGGAGGGAAGCTTGATATTCCCTCAACTCAGGTGCGCAAAGACCTTTCTTATTACGGAGAGTTTGGACGTCGGGGAGTTGGCTATAATGTCAATGATTTAAAAAAATCTGTAGGTAAGATTCTGGGGGTTGATCGAATCTGGCCCGCAGTTTTAGTTGGAGCCGGTAACCTGGGGCGCGCTCTGGTTAATTACAGAAGTTTTGCTATGATGGGTTTTGAAATCAGCCATGTGCTGGATAATGATTTAGATAAGATTGGGAATGTGATTAATGAGCGCCAGGTTGAGAGTGTTCAGGATATAGAAAAGATAGTTGCAGAAAACGAAATTAAGCTGGGAGTAATTGCTGTTCCAAGTTCGGCGGCACAGGAAGTAGCCGAACAGATGGTTGAGGCAGGAATCAAAGCAATCTGGAATTTTGCTCCGACCAGACTTTATGTTCCAAATGAGATTGAAGTTAAAAACGAAGACTTAGCAGTTGGTATTGTTTCTTTGATATATCATTTAAGCTGGCAGGAAGAAATGGAAGTAAAGGGTGAGTAAAACGTGAGGATAGAATCAGCAGTTTTATCCAGCGGCAGCAAAGGCAACTCAACTTATATTCGGGCCGGGAAATATTCGGTTTTAATTGATGCCGGTTTAAGCGGCAAAGGACTGGAAGAGCGGATGGCTGCCCTGAATCTGGATCCGGAAGCCCTGGATGCATTATTGATTACTCACGAACATAAAGATCATATAAAAGGGGTGGGAATCCTATCCCGCCGCTATGATCTTCCAATTTACGCCAATGATGGTACCTGGGCAAAAGCAGAACCGGAACTGGGTAAGATTAAGGCCGAAAACCGAAGAGTTTTTACAGGTGATTTTATAATCGGAGAACTTAAATTTTCTCCCTATTCGATCTCTCACGATGCCTCCCAACCTGTAGGTTATGTCTGTCAGGCTGCTGACAAAAAAATTGTGCTGGCCACTGATACAGGGATTATGAATCAGAAGATTATTAATAAAATTAAGGGAGCAGACTTTTTTGTTCTGGAATCAAATCATGATCTGGAAATGCTGATGACAGGCAAATATCCTTACTTTTTAAAAAATAGAATTAAGGGTAGTGAGGGTCATCTTTCCAATGATGATACAGCAGCTTTACTGCCGGAGTTAATTAAGGATAATTTTCCAACGGTAGTTCTGGCTCATTTGAGTGAGGAAAATAATAATCCTAAAGTTGCTTATATTACAGTCAACAATGCACTTAAAGAAGCCGGTCTGGAAGTCGGAAAAGATTTAAGAATGGGCTGTGCGGATCAGCATCAAACAACTCCACTTTTCAGGATTGATCTAAAAACCAAAAAGAAGGAATCATTTTAATTATGGAAATTAATATTATTACTGTCGGCAGTTTAAAATCTTCATTTTTAGAGCCGGGAATTGCAGAATTTAAAAAACGCTTAAGCCGCTACTGCAATTTAAATATTATCGAAATTAAAGACGAAACTGTTCCCAAAAATTCCTCGCTCAAAGATGTTAAAGCTCTGCAGGCCCTGGAAGGTGAGAGAATAATCAAAAATATACCGGAGAGAAGTTATGTTTTCGCTCTTGATGTAAAGGGGAAACCGATGACTTCTACCGGTTTTGCAAAATCACTGCATAATCTGCAGGTTCGGGGCTGCAGTTCTTTTAGTTTTGTAATTGGAGGAGCAACCGGCTTAAGTGATTTTGTACTCCAGCAGGCCGATTACAGGTTTTCGCTTTCCCATCTGACCTTTACCCACCAGATGATTCGCTTAATTTTGCTGGAGCAGATTTATCGTGCCTTTAAAATTAATAATAATGAGCCCTATCATTTATAAAAAAAATATATATAGGTACCAGGTACAAAAAGGCCTTTTTGTACCTGGTACAAGTGAATAAAGGTACAAGTGAATAAAAGAATAGAATAATTTTAAACTAAAATGCCAGAGACCGGTTCAAACCGACTTCTGGCATTTTTTAAGTCTAAAATTTTCAGTTTTATTTCCTGGAATAGAACTCTATTACCAGCTGATCATTAATCTCGATTGGAATTTCATCTATTTCTATTTCTGAACTTAACTTCACCTCAAAATTATCATAATCTCTTTCCAGATAGCTGATCTGACTCAGATGTCTATCCAAAAAGTTTTCGCGAAACAAATTGTTTTTTCTATATTTATCTCTCAAAGTAATCTGATGACCAATATTAACCTGATAGGATGGAATATCTATTTTTGTTCCATTGACTAAAATATGTCCGTGGACAACCATCTGCCTCGCCTGTCTGATAGACCGGGCAAAACCTGCTCGATAAACAAGATTATCAAGTCTCTTTTCCAGTATTTTAATCAAATTTTCACCGGTCACACCGCCTTCTTTGGCAGCTTTTTTCACATAATTACTAAATTTTTTCTCCATCAAACCATAATATGCACGCAAACGCTGTTTTTCCAGGAGCTGCTGACCGTAATTTGATAATTTTTTATTTGCTCGATTAAATGTTCCATCTGCTCTTTTCATTGCCTTTGGATGTCCATAAATATTAACACCCAATCTTCTTGATTCTTTAAATCTTGGACCTCGTTTTCTGGCCAATTTTAATTTCCTCCTATTATTAATAACTATTAGCCGCGGTTATTAATCCATAGTTATTATATCAAGTTTAAGGGGAAAGTTATAGTTCTTATTTAACAATTTCTAGATTAAGTCAATTATTTTAAATTTTAAATAAAATTTTGGCAAAACAATTTACAAAGTAAGTCCTGATGTAATATAATAAAACATAGAATGTTATTATATTTTTAGCAGTACTTTTAGATTAAAAGTAATTTTGTTTAAATAAGTTTTTGGAATACTAATGGGATTTAAGGAGAGTGTAAGTTTTGGACTGTATAATTTGCGGCAGCAGTAATTTAGAATTACTTGAGATTCAAAATAGATATTATCACTGTCAGGATTGTGAAGTTATTTTTATTGATCCGACAGAAATAGCTGCTCAGGATGAGGAAAAAGAGAGATATGAAGACCATGATAATAATCATCAGAATGAGGGCTATGTTCAGATGTTTGAGGATTTTATTGAGGAGTTAATTGAGCCTCATCTAAATTTGGAGGAAATAAATGATGTTTTAGAATTTGGCTGTGGACCTGGCCCGGTTCTGGCTGATCTTCTGGAAGCTAAAGAGCTTGAAGTAGATCGTTATGATCCCTATTTTTTCCCGGAGAAAGTTTTTTTAGATAAAAAATATGATTTGATTACTTCAACAGAGGTTTTTGAACACTTTTCAGATCCAATTAAAGAAATGGAGCTGTTAACTTCTCATTTAAAAGAGGATGCCTATCTGGCAGTAATGACTTCTTTTCATCCCGGGCCGGAGGAGTTTGAAGACTGGTGGTATAAGTGGGATCCAACCCATATTGTTTTTTATAACCAAAAAACATTTAATAAAGTAGCTTCAGATTTTGAGTTAGAAATAATTTATACTGATCAAGAAAAATATATTTTATTCAAAGCTTAGAGGGGGAGAGATTTTTGAAAAAATTCGTAGTGCTGGTGACGATTATTTTAGTTTTAATGCTTTCTATTACCGCAGTTAATGCTCAAGAAGTTGATGTCTGGAAAAAGGCTCAGGAAGAAGGAGTACAATTTAGGGCTGTCGGAAATAACCCGGAATGGCTGGTTGAAATTAGAGATGATGAAAAGATTAAATTTGTTAATGATACCGGCAAATTGGAGATTAAAGCTCCTGTAGATGACCTCTGGCTGGGACCGGCTGGCGAAGATAAGATTTACTATGTTGAAAACGATGTTATTCAGTTTCAGGTTATTATTATGAAAAAAGGCTATCAGGATCCTATGAGTGGGGAAAAGTTCCCCTATCAGGTAAGAGTTGTTTTCTCAAATAAAAGTTATGTTGGTGGCGGAAGACTTTTAATTAAGCCTGAAAATGAAAAATAAGATAGATTTAAAAGCTCCCTGTCGAAAAATTCAGCAGGGAGCTTTTTTAAGTTTGCTTTATACCTCCTTGTTTTTCTGGTTCATCAACAATCATTTCAAAACCGCCAGGAGTTTCTACAACAGATTTAGTAGGGTTTTCACTTTTAGCTTTAACCGAATATTTTACTATAGACATTAAATCATCTTCCTTAAGCTATTTTTTCAATCTCTAATTATCAAATTTTCTAAATCCTATCGAATTCCTTTTTAAAAAAGTAAACTTCATAATTAAAGTTCGGAGTAATAAAAAATACAATTATGTCTTTACAGCTGACAATACAGATGATAAAATAGAAAGCAAGCAAATAAATTTGGGGTGATTAAAATTAAGACTAAAGCAAGAAGAAAGAAGCTGCTGCAGCGGCTAAAAAAATCACAGCAGGCTTTAATCGGTTCTCAGCTGGCCGAAGAATTTGGTGTCAGTCGTCAGGTTATTGTACAGGATATTGCTCTTCTGCGGGCACAGGGAGAAAAAATTGTTGCTACTTCCCAGGGTTATTTTTATGAAGAAAATCTAGGGATGCCAACGGTTAAAGCTTCTATTGCCTGCAGTCATGATGATCAGGACGAACTTAGGGATGAGCTCTTAACCGTAGTTAATTACGGTGGTCGAATTATTGATGTCAAGGTTGAGCATCCAATATATGGTGAACTCTGTGGTAATCTGATGATCAGCAGTGTTGAGGATGTAGAAAACTTTGTCAATAACTATCATCAGAATGAGGCAGCTCTGCTTTCAAAATTAACTGATGGAGTTCATCTGCACACAATTGAAGCTGTTAATGAACAGGTTTTACAAAAAATCAAAAAAGAATTAAATGAAAAAGGTTATTTGCTGGAAGAATAATATATTTTTGGTTCTGCTGTAAAGACAGGTGTAAAGTTTTATTGTAAAAATTGGGAGGTATCAAATTATGGAAAATAAGAAATTAAAAAAGCTGCGTTTATTTTATTCATTGATAATTTTGCTGCTGGTGGTTTCTGCTTTTGCAGTTCCCTATACTCTGCTTAGTTCTATTAATCTTTTTAGAGGGGCCTTTTTGTTCTGGAGTCTTTTTGTTTTAATCGTCATCTTTTTGACTATCAAAATTACAGGTTACTGGAGGGAATAACAAATGCCAACAATTTATTTATACACAGCAGTAGTTTTATACATAATTCTTGGATCAATAGTTGCTTTAATGGCCAGAAGAAAAATGAATGAAGGTGTGATAGAATATTTTTTGAGCGGTAGAAATACAGGTGGCTTTGTAGCTGCTCTATCTTATAGTGCCACTACCTACAGTGCCTTTATGATGATTGGTCTGGCAGGCTTTACATATTCTGGGGGAGTTGGGGCACTCGGTTTTGAGTTAGTTTATTTATCCGGGTTGTCTCTGGTAGCTTTTTTTGGGCCCCGCTTCTGGTTGATCGGTAAAAAGAATAACTATGTTTCCCCCTATGAGATGCTGGGAGATCGCTATCAGAATCAGTGGATTGCTTTTGCTGCTTCACTTTCAGCCTGTATCTTTTTAATCCCCTACCTTGCTGTCCAGCTGATGGGAGTTGGCTATCTGCTGAGTGGACTTTCCGGAGGCGAAATTCCCTTTGTCTTTGGGGTGGTAATTGCTGTAGTGCTGGCAATCGCCTGGGCTTTAATTGCCGGTATGAAATCTGTTACCTGGACTGATTCCCTGCAGTCATTAATTATGATTGTGGTCAGTATTCTTATTTTATTTTATGTAATTTATCAGCATCTGGGTGGTTTTATGAGTTTCTTTGGTTCACTGACAGCTCTGGAAGGGAATGTACTAACTGTGCCGGGACCAGGATTTTTCAAATTTAAAACTTTTCTGGGTTTGAGTCTGCCCTGGTTTTTCTTTTCTATTTCCAATCCCCAGGTCAGTCAGCGACTTTTTATTCCCCGTGATTTAAAGGCAATGAAGACTATGATTAAAGGCTTTTTGCTTTTCGGATTTATTTATACCCTGGTTTCAGTTTTCTGGGGTTTTTCTGCCCGCCTTTTAATTCCGGGACTGGCTAATGCGGATCTGGCAACACCGGAACTGCTGGCATCTCAATATGTACCAACAATTTTAGCACTGGTGGCAATGATTGGAATTACAGCTGCCGCAATCTCAACCATTGACTCGATAATGCTGACTCTATCCTCACTTGTAGTTAGAGATATTTTTCAAAACATGGAGGATAATTTAGATCAGGACCAGAATTTAAGACAGCTTAGAACTGCGAAAATTGCAATTTTGATTATTGCTCTTTTGGGGTTTTTCTTTGCAATTCAGGAACTTGATTTAATTGCCACCCTCTCAGTTGCAGCTTCAGTTGGTTTGCTGGTTGTAGTACCCTCGATGTTCGGTGCTTTTTTCTGGAAAAAAGCAACAGCAGCAGCTTCTTTGAGCAGTATAATTATTGGATCAGCTGTCGCCTTATATCTGCAGTTCAGCGGTTGGAGTCCTTTAGGATATGGTGCTGGAGTCTGGACACTGCTTATTTCGGCAGCGATTTTTCTGATAGTAAGTTTATTTACTCAGGCCCCAACAAAAAAAGCCGAAGAATTTATTGGCTATATTAATCAGGAATGTAATCAGAAAAATATTCTCTAAATTATCACTCTGGAGTTAAAATTGTACTACAATAAAAGCGAAAAGGAAATCTGAGCTTGACAAAGTTAATTTAATAAGGTAAAATTAAAAAAACTTGAGTTAGATAAATAATAATATTTAAAGACTTTGATCAGGGAAAGTAATTAGAAGTATTTATCTCAGCGAAGCGGGGTTAGTGGGAGCCTGCC
>JASMSZ010000057.1:0-9866 GCA_041694515.1 Halanaerobium sp. | reverse complement strand
TCCTTTTTCCGCAGATTCAATAAAATGTAAGAGTTCATGATAAAACATGGCAGTTGGCGGCAGATTAATGCCAGTTTCAATTTTAGGTTCTGCCTCTATATCAAATTCCACCGCTTCACCTTCTGCCGGATAAAAAGTAAGACCTTCCTCACTGACTAAAAGCCCTTCTTCAAAATAAACACGCCAGCGGGCAGTAAAAGGATAATTGGCATTGTACCAGGCCGCTTCTGCCCCGACATTTAGATCTCCATAATTATAATTAAAACGGTAATGCTCTTTAAACTCACTCTCTTCTCGCCCGGCAGCATTATAACTATAGCTTTTAGGTCTGCCAAAAAGACTAACTATCAGATCCAGATCGTGAATATGGAGGTCAAAAGGAAGCAGTCCACTTTTTTCTTTATCAAACATCCAGCCTCCCTGAACCCAGTTGGGAGCTGCAGTCAGTCGGGTAAAATAGGCATCTAATACTTTACCATATTTCTCAGTTTCCACTGCTTTTTTTAAAATCTCTACTTCCTTGGTAAAATGGAGCACTTGACCAACAAAAACCAGGGCATTTTTTTCTGAAGCCAGAGCAAATATCCTTTCTGCATCTTTTCCATGCAGAGCAATAGGTTTTTCAATAATTACATTTTTATCGGCATTTAAAGCCTGAAGCGCATGCTCAACATGGAGAAAGGTTGGAGTACAGATATCAACCAGATCAATTTCCTCAGAAGCCAGCAGTTCTTTGAGATCAGGGTAAACTTCAACTCCCCATTCTGCTGCCTTTTTTCGATCAGCTTCCGATGGTCCGACAACTGCTCTGACCTCTGCCTTTTCAATCTGAGCATAGTTATTATAATGAACGGTTCCCATTCCACCAACACCGACAATAGCAATTTTTTGCATCTACTCCCCCCTTATTTTTTTACTTAACAATATCCCAAATTGAGATTTCTCCTTTCTACAGTTTCTTAAAAATTAAATTTCAAAACCTGATTCTTTCAGAAAGTTATAGGAATCCTTAACTGCCTGGTTAACCTCTTCTAAATCTGAAGGCCCATCTTCTTCAAACTCAATTTCAATACTGAAGGGTGAATCATTATCATTTTCTTTTAAAAGCTCAAAAAGTGGTTCAAAATCTATCTTTCCCTTACCTAAAGCAGGAAAGTTCCACTCAGCCTGAGCTCCAGCTTTGTCTTTAAGATGAACGTGTCCGATTTTTTCAACAGCAGTTTTCAGGTCAGCCTCCAGGTCAAGATCCTCTCCTCCGTAAAAAATTGCATTTGCCGTATCATAATTAACTACAACTCGCTCAGAATCAATGAGATCAACAATATCTTTTAAACGCTTCCCTGTTCCGTGTTTACCGTGGTTTTCCAGCCCTAATATCAGATTATAATCTTCCAGATAAGGAATTAGATTTTTAATATTTGCTGCCACTTCCTGATCTGAAGCTTCTGCCTGATCTTCCAGGTGAGCTTCTCCAATTGAAGAGATTATATATTTACAGCCAAAAAAATGGGCCAGCCGAATATTTGCAATAAAATCATCCAGGCGATCATTATCCATCAGATTTGTGTGGCCGCTTAAAGAAATTGGAGTAATTCCTGCCTCTATCAGCTGATCCCTGATCTCATATAATTCCCGCAGAGACATAGTGGGAAAGACATGTTCTGTCCAGCCTTTGGTAGCAGTAAGTTCAATATAGTTAAAACCAGCCGCTTTAATTCCTTTAATAGCTTCTGCCAGTGAAAACCCATGGTAAGTATTGGAATTAACTGCAATTATCCTTTTCAAATTATCCCCTCCCAGCCTTAAAATATATTTATTAATTTTAATTGGAACTGCTTTCCAGATAAACCATTTCAGTAACATTATCATGAGAATAAATCTCATTAACTGCCATTGCGGCCGCACCAATTACTCCCACTACCTCATTTTTTTTCGAAAGTTCAATTTTTAAATCCTGTACTGCAAGTGAGGTAGAACGGCGCAGTATTTCCTCCTTAATTGCAGAAATTAAGTGATTCCCAATTTTAGCAACCCCTCCCCCAATAATTATTAAAGATGGATTGTAGAAATTAACCAGGCGTGATAATACCTGACCAATTTTTTGACCACTGTCTTTTACTATTTCAATTGCTGAACTGTCATTTTCTTTAACAGCTTCTCCTACATCTTTAGCTGTAATATCACCCTTCTTATTAAGCACCGATAACAGAATATCGCTTTCTCTTTTTTTAGCCGCTTCTTTTGCTTTTTTTGCTATTGCAGGGCCAGCTGCAACAATTTCCAGACAGCCCCGATTGCCGCAGGGACATAATTCTTCTTCTCCATCAAGTCCAATGTGTCCTATATCACCAGCACAGCCTTTTGATCCTCTGTATAATTTGTCTTCACAAATAATACCGGCTCCGATTCCGGTACCAATTTTAATAAAAATGAAATTTGAAACATCCTGAGCCAGGCCTGCATGTTTTTCTCCAACTGCCATCACATTAACATCATTATCTACAAATGCCGGACAGTTGTATTTTTTTTGTAATATTTCTTTTAATGGAACAAGATGCCAGCCGGGCATGATGGGAGGTGAGACCGGTAAACCTTTTGAAAATTCAACCGGACCAGGAACCCCCATTCCAATTCCAAAAATCTTGTTTTTATTTGCTTTATTAGCAGATAATAATTCGTCAATTAAATCATCAATATTCGCCATAATATTATCTGGACCACTATTTACTAAAATATCAATAATTTTTAGATCAATGATTTCCGCATCTAAATTACAGAGAGCCACATTTAGACTTGTAGCACCAAGATCAATACCAATAATATAGCCGTTATTTTTGGCAAATTTAAGTAACTGGCGATTTCTACCAACACTGCCTACTGATTTATTTTTAGATTTAGCTTCCGTAATCAGACCCATTTCTAATAACTTTTTGGTGTGAACACTTACCGTAGATTTAGATAAGCCAGTTTTTCTTACAATATCGGTTCTGGAAATTGGACCTATATTTCTTATTATTCTAAAGATCGCGGCTCCAGCTGCAGGACCCGACCAGCCAAATATTTTTTTATTGTCTTTTTTAACCATAATTTTCCCTTCTTACATCAATATTTATATATTAATAATTTAATAATCCTTATATTATGAATATTTATAATAAAAATAATATTTTCTGTTTATTTTAATTATATTTTATATTTGTTCGAAAGTCAAACAAATTAATTATACTTTTCTGAAAAAGGAATTTTCAGTTTTTTGAACAATTAATAAAATATGAATATATTTTAAAAAGGGAGTGATTTGATAATGAATGATTCAATTATTATGGCTATTTTGATTGACAAAAGAACTGATGCTGCTCCAAAGGTTCAGGAAATTTTGACAGAACACGGCTGTATAATTAAAACTCGTCTGGGAATGCACGAAAGCAGTACCTGTGCTGATGAAGGAATGATTATTTTAGATATAACAGCAAACAACACAGAGGTTGAGGCTTTAGAATCTGAATTGAAATCTGTTGAAGGTGTAAAAGTTAAGAGTATGGTTCTTGATTTTGAATAAAACAAATAAGTTGTTCAATTTAAAAATATAATTAACTGCTCTCCTTTTAATAAATCAACTTTAAGAGAGCAGTTTATTTTTTTAGAATCTGAAATAATGAATCACCTTACAGAATCTCTTAATACTACTCTGGGGGTAAAAAGAATATCCTCTTTAAAATTAAAGTCCTCATCATCAATAAAATCTAATATTATTTGGGCAGCCTTTTCCCCGGCTAGCTTTTTTGGATGAACAACAGAAGAAATAGAAATATTATCCAATTTAACCAGGTTAGAATCATCATAGCCAAACAAAGATATATCGTCTGGTATTTTATAACCCATATTTTCTAATATTTCTTTAACTCTGACTGCAAACTGATCATTAACACAAAATACTGCTGTCGGAGGATTAGAGCTCCCCATTATCTCAGTTACTGCTTTTTTAAGCTGATTTTCAAATTCACTAACATCTTCTAACTCTGTATGAGAACATTCTTTTACATGATCAAGATAAATCGGCAATTCCTCTTCTTTAAGAGCCTTTTTATATCCTTTAAATCTATCAATTAATGGCAAATGAACTTTACTATAAATCATAGCAATATTTTCATGTCCTAAATCAATTAATGCTCTGGTAGCTAAATATCCACCTTTAATGTCATCAAGCCGCACATAATGAAAATTATTATTATCAAATTTGCTGTCGAGAATAACTACCGGTATATCACTATTCACAAATCTTTCCAGGAGACTGATGTTGGGATAATTAATTGCACTATGAGCAGGTTCAATTATCAATCCATCCACATTTTTTTTCAATAATTCCTCCAGTATTTTTTTTTCGCGATCCTGATCACTCTGCGAACTGGCAAGAAGAATTTGATAACCTTTATTATGCAGAACTTCTTCGATACCATTAAAAATATCTGAAAAAATATAATCATGGACATTGAGACTGATAAAACCAATTAGCCCTGTTTGCTTTTTTGAACTCTTATTTAAAAAAGTTCCAACTCCAGCTTTTCTCGAAACAAGACCCTGATTAAGTAAGATGTTCATGGCTTTTCTGACAGTATGGCGGCTGATATCAAATTCGGCAGCCAGCTCATTTTCAGTTGGTAATTTATCTCCGGGTTTATAGATACCATCATTAATCTGATCAACTATTGTATTTTTCAAGTTAATATATTTTGGTAAATCATTTTGGGTTGTCATGCTAATCTCTCCTACAAAAGAGCACTCAATTCAATTGTAACTCTTATTATTTATCATTCCTTATTAAAACTACTTCATACTTATCTATATGATCTTCTACCTGAGCATCGGTAAGTAAGTTTATATATTCTGCTCCTAAGTCTATTCTAACAGATTTATCACTGTAATTTAATAGTAAATAATATAGTTTAGACGCAGTTTCCAATTTAACTATTTCTACTTCTTCTGGAATTTCCTTAAAAAGATTACTATTTAAATCACTTTTTAATCCATAAATTATTTTGCGAACACTATCTTTGCTAAAAAATGAGCCATAGTAAATTACTTTACCCTGACCGTATTTGTTTTCACTTGCAGCTGTTTGTCCATTATAATATCTATTAGTATAATTTGCAATTGATTGAGCAGACTCAGTCTCTATTATTTCAACTAATTGTTCTGGTTTTAATATATCTTCACCCAATTTTATACTCTGATTATAATCTTTTTCCGGGATCATTGAAAAGTCTTTAACTGTTATTCCGGCCAGTTTTCTTAATTTACCGGGAAACTCCTGGCGGTAATAATGATTGTTTTTATCCTTAATCCCACTGCGGGCACTAAAAACTAAGGTGCCGCCTTTTTCAGCAAACTGCTCAAATTTCTCCAGGATAGAATCATCTACAATCATCATTCTGGGACAAAATATAACTTTATAGTTATCAATCAATTCGATATCACTTATAATATCAACCCCAATATTTTCTGCTCTCAGCCCCTGATAAATTTCATTTTCATCACTTTTGATATATGTTTCAATCTGATCATTCATTTTATTATCAAAATCACTTAAAATAGCTACTTCAGTGACTGTTTCTGCTTCGTAGAAGATATCTCCAAACTCATTTAATTCAGCAGCCACCTGTTTTACCTCTTTCAGTCTGCGGTTATCCTGATTGTCATAATCTAAAATCCCATGCCAGAGTTCTTCTGCACCATAAGGACAGGTTCTCCAGCGGAAATGTAGAATTCCAAAAGCACCATGAGCTATTGATTGATAGGTCCAGAGTCGCAGCTGTCCTGGTTCTGGAGTTGGTAATAAATAGTCAACCTGACCACCCGGTCCTGATGCCTGCTCCATTACAATGAATTTACTGTCATAACCGCGAACTCGAGATAAATTTCTACTCCATTTTTGTCCATCTCCAACTCTATTTCTCTCTCCAAAGTGAGGATAAGAGTCATATGATAAAAAATCCAGACCTTCTTTAATATATTTATCATAATCAATCACATTAAAAAGTCCATTATGGGTAATAAATTTGGCAGGTGTTACTTCTCTTAAAACTTCAGTCTGCAGATTTGAAAATTCGATAGTCATATCTGAGTAGAAACGCCTGTAATCTAAAAGCTGACTCGGATTTTCCTTAGTCGGAGTCGGTTTTGGAACTGAAATCTGTTTCCATTCTGTAAACTCCAGACTCCAGAAAACATTTCCCCAGGCCTTATTTAAAGCTTTTAAACTTCCATATTTATTTTTTAACCACTTTCTAAAAGCTTTTGCATCAGCCTCAGCATAACTCAATTCAAGCCCGCAGTTTAATTCATTATCTATCTGCCAGCCAATAACATTCTCATAACCTTTAACTGACTCAGCCATTTTTCTGACTATTCTTTTTGACAGTTCTCTTAATTTTTCAGAAGTGTGATTAACATGCTGACGTGAGCCGTGATGCATAACCTGTCTGTCATAAGTAACTGCCAGAGTTTCTGGATACTTTTCTGTTAACCAGGCAGGAGGTGCAGCTGTAGGAGTTCCCAGTATTACTTTCAGGTCATATTTAGAAGCCAACTCAACAGCTGAAATTAAAAAGTCAAAATCAAAGATTCCTTCTTCTACCTCATATTTAGACCAGGCAAACTCTCCCATTCTAATAACATTTAAGCCTGTATCTTTAATTCTTTTTAGATCATCTTCTATCATTTCTTCTTCCCAGTGCTCGGGATAATAACAGACACCATATAAAAACTGATTAATATTTTTTTTCATTAAATTCATCTCCCTCAAATAATTGAATTACTATTTTACTGCTCCAGCTGTAATACCGGAAATAAAATACTGCTGCATAAACATAAAGACAACAAATAATGGAATGATACTGATCACTGACCCGGCCATAATTAAATTATAAGGAGTATAAATTACTCCCTGAAGATTTGTTAAAACTACCGGAATAGTCTGCAGCTCTATATCCTGCAGGATTATTAAAGGCCAGACAAAAGCATTCCAGGAATTCATAAAAAATATAATTCCTAAAGTTGCTAAAGCTGGTTTAACTATTGGAACAATTATTTTAAGAAATATATAAAAATCAGAGCTTCCATCAATCCTTGCTGCTTCAATCAAACTATCAGGAATAGAAGTCATATACTGCCTCATAAAAAAGATTCCAAAAGCATTTGCCAGACCGGGAACAATTAAAGGATAAAAAGTATTAACCCAGCCAATTCTTTTAAATACTAAAAATAATGGAATCATAATACTCTGAGGTGGAATCAGCATCGAAGCAATCAAAACTAAAAACAATTGATTTTTAAATTTAAAATCGAATTTAGCAAAACCAAAACCACCAAGAGTACAAAAGAATAAAGAACCTGTTGTTGCAGTAAGAGCTATAAAGCTGCTGTTGAAAATATTTCTGGCAAAAGGATACTCAGCAAAAAGCTGAACATAATTAGCAAAAGAAAAATTATCCGGAATAATTGTTGGTGGATAACTAAAAATTTCTCTAATATCTTTAAAAGAAGCACTTATCATCCAGATAAATGGTAAAACTGTTATAATAACAGTTAAACTTAAAATTAGATACATTATAAATTTATTTAATCGCTTCAATTTTTAACCTCCTTTTCATTAAGCAGTTTCATCTGGACCAGAGATAAAATAAGTGTAATCAAAATGATTAAATAGGTAATACTTGAAGCATAACCAAACTTAAACCAGTTAAATCCAGTATTATATAAATGAACTACCGGAGTTAAAGTAGAATTAGCCGGACCTCCACCTGTTAAAATAAAGACTTCAGTAAACATTCTAAAGGTTCCGATTGTTGAGAGGACAAGGGTAAATAAGAGGACTGGTTTCATTAAAGGAACCGTAATTCTAAAAAAACTTTGAATTTTATTTGCCCCATCAATAATTGCTGCCTCATATAACTCTTCTGGAATAGACTGCAGACCAGCCAGCAAAATAATTGTATTATAACCAAGCCATCTCCAGATCATTAAAAAATCAATACTAATTCTGGCCCCCAGAGGTGTTCCCAACCAGTTAATTGAGGAAACTCCCAGATAGGATAACAGCATATTTAAAAGGCCATAATTTTTATCCAATAATAATTGAAAAGTAAAAGCTACTGCGACTAAAGATGTGATATTTGGAAGATAAACAGCCGCTCTAAAAAATCCTCTTCCTTTAATATTACTATTTAAAAATACAGCCAGGATTAAAGCTAAAAATAACATAATAGGTACATATGTAAAAAAGAAAAAGAGGGCATTAAACATAGATTTCCAGACAAGATCATCTCTAAATAAATTGATGTAGTTGGCTAGACCTACCCATTCCATTTCTCCAACACCATTCCATTTATTAAAACTTAAATAAAAAGAGAAAAGAATTGGATAGACCATGAAAGTTAAAAACAGAATATAAAATGGAGAAGTAAAGATTAAACCACTTTTGCTATTATTTTTCATCTTTTTAGCTCCTCATATAATTTAATAATTTTTATGATTAAGCCAGGACAGCTTATTCAGCTATGCTGTCCTGACTGATTTTAGCTTTTTAATTGCGGCCTGTTTCTCTTCTAGTTTTTTCAGCAGCAGCTTCAAACTCTTCTTCAACTTCTGCTCCCAATGCTATTTCTTCAAAAGCATTTGAGACATAGGTTGCTGCTTCATCAAAATCAGTAGTAAAATAGAAAGGTGTTATTTCTTCTGCTAATTCTGCAAAAGTTTGTCTCTGTTTTTGTCCACCAAAATATGGATCAGGTTTTGAAAATAAATCCGCCTCATAAGTTGAAGTTAAGGATGGAAATAAATCCTGACTCTCATACATTGTGAGCTGTGGTTCTTTTCTGGTTAATGCATATTCGATGAATTTAAAAGCATTATCTACATTTTCAGCCTGATTGGTAATATATAAGGAGGAACCACCATTATTTGCAGTCCTCACCCCTTCTTCCCAGGCAGGTAGAGGAACTACTCCCCAGACACCATCATGTTCTGGAGCAATCCAGCCTTTTAAAAATCCACCCAGCCAGGAACCGGAGACTATTGTAGCAATTTCTCCTGTTTCAATAGCTGCATACCAGCCTGTAGTCCATTCCGCTGCATCAAGTGCTAGATCGTTCTCCCACAGTTTATTGATATATTTAGCAGTTTCAATTACCTGTGGATGATCAATCAGAACATCTCCCTCCTCATCAAAGTAACCAAGTCCCTGCTGCTGCAGCATGTTTTGAAACATTCGATTATCATAATTTGATTTTCCATAGGCCAGCATATATGTTCCAGTTTCTGATTTAAATTTCTCTGCAGCCTCATAATATTTTTCCCAGGTAGAAAGCATTTCCGCAACTGCTTCTGGTTCTGATTCTAAACCAGCTTGTTTAAAAAGATCTCTTCTATAAAATAAACCTACTGGTCCTATATCCCAGGGCATTCCATAATATTTTCCGTTCATCTCTATTGGATCCCATTTAAATTCTAAAAATTTATCATAATGCTCTTCTATGCGATCACTAATATCAACAAAGCCGCCTGTATCTAAAAATCTGGGAGCCCAAAAATCCTCCATTAAAACAACATCTGCAGCTCCGGTACCTGCATTTAATGATAATAATAAATTCTGTTTCATTGTCGCATTCTCAGTTTTTTTGAGTTCAACTTTAATCCCAGTTTCCGCTTCAAAATCCGGTATTATTTCTGCTAAACCATCAGCAGCTATACTCCAGGCCTCAACAGTTACAACTTCCTGTGCCATTACAGAAAAATTAAGAGTTAAAACTAAAAGAACAGCAATCACAATAGTTAATTTTCTCATCATTATTTTCCTCCTAGATTTTTTT
>JASMSZ010000056.1:0-8628 GCA_041694515.1 Halanaerobium sp. | reverse complement strand
CAGGATACTACTGACACCACTGGAGAACATCATGATCGTACTTCTCTGGATCTGCCAGGAGTCCAGAAAGAATTAATAAAAGAAATTATAAAAACCGGGACACCGGTTGTTGTAATACTAGTCAACGGCCGCCCTCTATCAATTGAGTGGACTGCTGAAAATGCTGATGCTATTTTAGAAGCCTGGCTGCCGGGCGAAGAAGGAGGAAATGGTGCAGCAGATGTATTATTTGGAGATTATAATCCGGCGGGAAAACTCCCTGTTTCAATTCCAAAAAATGTAGGTCAGACTCCAATTCATTATAACCGCCGCCATATGTCTCACTACAGAGATTATGTATTTACCGGTAATCGACCTTTATATCCATTTGGTTTTGGATTAAGTTATACTGATTTTGAATACTCTAATTTAGAAATTACACCAAAAGAGTTTAAAGGCAATAAAAGAATAACTATTAAAGCAGATATTAAAAATACTGGTCAGATTGATGGAGCAGAAGTAGTCCAGCTTTATATCCACGATAAAATTGCCTCTTTAACCAGACCGATTAAGTCACTTAAAGGGTTTAAAAGAGTTGAGCTAAAAGCAGGAGAGATTAAAACTGTTGAATTCAATTTAAAAACTGAACAGCTGGCATTTTATGATAAGAATATGAATTTAGTTGTGGAGCCAGGAGAGTTCGAAATAATGCTCGGCAGTTCTTCCACGGACATTAGACTGGAAGATGTGATAGAGCTTAAAGGTGATAAAATTGAATTAACAGCGGAAAGAGTCTATTTCACTGAAGTTAAAGTTAAATAGTTTCAAAATAGGCTCACTAGATAGAGCCCATAAAATCTTTTCGAAAGATTAAAAAAATGTAATTTGTTGCAGGACTTTGGCGAATTATGAAGAAAGATATAAGATAGAGAGATAATTTAACTCTTAAATTAAACCTTAAATTAATTTAGAAGGAGGCGATAAAAAGACAAAAGTTTATGGGTTATAGTAAGTTAGTTTTTAGTTTTAATTTTATTAAAATTTTAAGGGGGATTAATTTAATGCGAAAAAGTATTATTATTTCAACATTAGTAGTATTATTATTTTTAGGTTCTTTTGGGGTAATGGCTCAGGATGATCAACTGGTAATAGGTTTATCAATGGATAATTTAAGACTGGAAAGATGGCAGCATGACCGTGATATTTTTGTAAAAAGAGCAGAAGAAATGGGAGCAAAGGTATTAGTTCAGTCTGCTAATGGTGACGATATGGTGCAGATGTCACAGGCAGAAAACTTAATAACTCAGGGTATTGATGTGCTGGTTGTAGTACCTCATAATGGAAAAGTAATGGGTAGTATTGTTAGAGAAGCCCATGCAAATGACGTACCTGTACTTGCTTATGATAGAATGCTGATGGATTCGAAAGTTGATCATTATCTCTCTTTTGATAATGTTAGAGTAGGAGAACTACAGGCTGAATTTTTAGTTGAAAGACAGCCCACCGGAAATTACTTTTTACTGGGTGGATCACCAACTGATAACAACGCAAAATTGTTCCGTCAGGGACAGATGAATATTTTACAGCCTTATATTGATCAAGGAAAGATAAACATTGTTGGTGACCAGTGGGCAAAAGATTGGCTGCCTCAGGAAGCATTAAGTATTGTTGAAAATGCCCTGACAGCTAATAATAACAACATTGATGTTATTGTAGCCTCCAACGATAGTACTGCCGGTGGAGCAATTCAGGCATTAGCTGAACAGGGACTTGCCGGAGAAGTCTTAGTTTCTGGACAGGATGCAGACCTTGCTGCCTGTCAGAGAATTGTCGAAGGTACACAAACAATGACAGTTTATAAACCAATTCAGGATCTGGCTACTCGCGGTGCAGAAATTGCAGTAAAAATGGCTAAGGGTGAAGAAGTAAAAACTAATGGTGCAATAAATAATGGTGAATATGATGTACCTTCAGTTTTACTAACACCGATTCAGGTTCATAAGGGTAATATGGTTGAGACTGTAATTGCAGATGGATTCCATAAAATGGAAGAAGTATATAAAAATGTACCTAAGTCTGAATGGCCTGACAGACCAGAAAAATAAAATGTATAAAAAAGGGGCATATTATACGCCCCCTTTTTTTACTTTCATGAAAGGAGTTGAGTAATTTGGAAGAAGTTTTATTAGAAACTAAAAATATCATAAAAGATTTCCCTGGAGTTAGAGCGTTAGATAAAGTATCTTTCCAGGTCAAAAAGAATCAGATTCACGCCCTTTGTGGAGAAAATGGAGCAGGTAAGTCAACTTTGATTAAAGTTCTCAGTGGGGTTTATCCAGCTGGAAGTTATGAAGGTCGAATATTTATGGCAGGTCAAGAAAAAAAATTCGAAAATATTCATCAGGCCGAAGCAAACGGCATTGCAGTGATTCATCAAGAACTAACACTGTTTGAAGAGATGAATGTAGCGGAAAATATTTTTATGGGAAATGAAATTTCTTATAAAGGTTATATTGACTGGAACGAAATGTATGATCAAACAAATAAGTGGATTAAAAAGATGAAATTAGAGGGAGTTCAACCGACAACTAAAGTTGGTCAGCTTGGAGTTGGTAAACAGCAGCTTATTGAAATAGCAAAAGCTCTATCTAAAAATTCTAGACTTTTAATTCTAGATGAACCAACTGCTTCCTTAACAGATAGTGAAGTTGATTTATTAATGGAAATTCTCAGGGATTTAAGAGAAGAAGGTGTAACCTGTATTTATATTTCACATAAACTAAAAGAAGTCTTTGAGATTGCTGATTATATCTCAGTTTTAAGAGATGGGGAGTATATTGGTGGAGATTTTAAAGAAAATTTAAACGAAAGAAAGGTAGTTAAAATGATGGTTGGACGCTCAATTGAACAGATGTTTCCTGATAGAAGTAACACAGCAGGTAAAGAAATTTTAAAAATTGACAATTTAAATTTATGGGATTATCAGGGAGATCAGATCTTAGAAAATATTTCATTTGAGCTGGCTGAAGGAGAAATTTTAGGTATTTTTGGTCTAATTGGTGCCGGAAGAACAGAAATTGCTAATACACTTTTTGGCTATTTACCGGGAAGCAAAAAAGGAGATATATATTTAGATAATGAAAAGGTAGATATTCAATCTCCAAAAGAAGCTTTACACAAAGGAATTGCACTAATCTCAGAAGATAGAAAAAAGTTTGGTATTATACCGCCCATGAGTGTTAAAGAAAACATTTCGATTTCTTTTTTAGAAAAATTTAAGAATTTTTTAGTTATAGACGAAAATGAAGAGATTTCAAAGACTTCTGAACTGGTAGATAAATTAAATGTTAAAACGGCATCTTTAAATACAAAAATTGTTAATTTAAGTGGAGGTAATCAGCAGAAGGCAATTTTAGCTAAAAACCTTTTGGAAACTCCCAGAGTTTTAATTATGGATGAGCCGACACGTGGTATTGACGTAGGAGCAAAACAGGAAATTTACGAGCTAATGAATAATTTTGTTAATAATGAAATGGGAATAATAATGATTTCTTCAGAATTACCAGAAATACTGGGTATGAGTGATAGAATTGTTGTCATGCATGAAGGAAAAATAACTAAAGAGTTTGATAATAGAAATAGGGATATCAGTCAGGAAGAAATAATGGTTTATGCAACAGGGGGAGAAATGAATGGCTAATACTAAAAAAATTAAACTAGATTTTAGAACATATATGATGATTATTGCTCTTGTTTCAATCTGGATTATTTTTTCTTTTACAACAGGAGGAGATTTTTTAACAGCTAGAAATATTTCTAATTTATTTAGACAGTCTGTATTTACATCAATGCTAGCTATCGGAATGGTTATGGTTATAATTATGGGTCACATTGATCTTTCAGTTGGATCTCTGGTAGGACTTGCTGGTGGAGTAGTAGCTATCTTAGATGTCTGGCAGGGGATGAACCCAGTTTTCTCAATCGGGCTGACTCTTTTATTAGGTTTAATTTTAGGTTTATGGAATGGTTGGTGGACTGCTTACAGAAAAGTGCCTTCTTTTATTGTTACTTTAGGTGGTTTATTAATCTTTAGAGGTATCTTAGTTGGGATAACTGGTGGTACAACTATCGGACCAATGAGTGATTTGTTTTATTATTTTGGTAAAGGATATTTTTCAGATATCACAGGTCTTGTCTTTGCACTGATAGTCGGTCTGGGTGTTATATTTATTCAGCTTAAATCTCGAAAAGATAAATTGAAATATGGTTTTGATGTACTACCTTTAAAGTTTGAAATTTTAAAGATTGCCGCCTCTGTAATTTTACTGGTAGTTTTTATTTTAATTTTTAACGCCTATCGAGGTATTCCAATTCCTTTGATGGTTTTAACCATTTTTCTGGCTATCTTTTCATTTATAACTAACAAAACAACTTTTGGCCGCTATATCTACGCAATAGGTGGAAACAGTGATGCTGCAAAGTTATCAGGGATAGATATTAAAAAAATTACTCTGACTGTGTTTATGCTCAATGGTTTGATGGCAGCAATTGGTGGAATATTTTTGACATCGCGCTTAAGTGCTGCTTCGGTAGCTGCTGGTGATGGTGCTGAATTAGATGCTATTGCTTCCTGTGTAATTGGTGGTGCCAGTCTTGCTGGTGGTATAGGGAAAGTAGGGGGCGCAGTTGTTGGTGCTATTGTTATGGCCAGTCTTGACAATGGTATGAGTTTGATGAACGTAGAAAATTTCTGGCAGTCAATAATCAAAGGCTTAATTTTAATTCTGGCTGTCTGGGTTGATATTTATACCAAAAACAAAAAAGCGGCTGCCTAAATAATTTTTTAAATAAAATAAAAATAAATGCAGGAGTTTAATAATTAGTCTTGAATAATATAAATAACGAGTTAATTTAATACTTAAATTAATACTTGAATTAATGATGATGTTAATGTTTCAAACTTATATTTATTAAAAATGGAGGTAATAAAATTATGAAAAATGTTTTTAAAGATTTTAAAAAAGTAAAATATGAAGGACCGGAATCAGATAATCCAATGGCGTTTAAATATTATAACTCGGAAGAAAAGATTGCCGGTAAAACAATGGAAGAACATTTAAGATTTTCAGTTGCTTACTGGCATACTTTTGCTGATACAGGTGAAGATCCATTTGGGGCTGGGACCAGAAATTATCCCTGGGCTGATATTAAAGATCCTCTTGATAGAGCAAAAGCTAAAGTTGAAGGGGCCTTTACTTTTATGGATAAGTTAGGTGCTCCCTATTTTTGCTTCCACGATCGGGATGTAGCTCCAGAAGGAAAAACAGTAGCTGAAAGTTACAAAAACTTAGATACTATTGTTGATTTAATTGAAGAAAAGATGGATGAAACTGGAATTAAACTGCTCTGGGGAACAGCAAATATGTTCACAAATCCTCGCTTTATGAATGGTGCCTCTACTTCACCTAATGCAGATATATTTGCTATGGCAGCTGCTCAGGTTAAAAAAGCAATGGAAGTAACCAAAAGACTTGGCGGTCAGAACTATGTATTCTGGGGTGGACGTGAAGGTTATGAAACTCTTTTAAATACTAATATGGCTTTAGAACAGGATAATCTGGCTCGCTTTTTAGAAATGGCAGTAGATTACAAGAAAAAAATTGGTTTTGATGGCCAGTTATTAATTGAGCCTAAACCAAAAGAGCCTACAAAACATCAGTATGACTTTGATGCAGCAAATGTTATTGCTTTCTTAAGAAAGTATAATCTTGCTGATCACTTCAAAGTTAATCTTGAAGCTAATCATGCAACTTTAGCCGGGCATACATTTGAGCACGAGCTTCACTATGCAAGAATTAATGATATGCTTGGTAGTGTAGATGCTAATCAGGGAGACCTATTACTGGGCTGGGATACAGATCAGTTCCCAACTAATATTTATACAACTACCTTAGCAATGTATGAAATTCTTAAAAATAATGGTCTGGGTACAGGTGGACTTAACTTTGATGCTAAAGTTCGTCGTCCTTCCTTTAAAATGAAAGATTTATTTTATGGTCACATTGCAGGAATGGATGCTTTTGCTAAAGGATTAAAGATAGCTAACAAATTATTAGAAGATAGAGTCTTAGAAGATTTTGTAGCAGAAAGGTACTCAAGTTATGAAAGTGGAATTGGTAAGAAGATTGTAAATAAAGAAGTAGGTCTGGAAGAACTTGCTGAATATGCACTAGAGCTTGGTGAAGTTGAAAATTATTCTGGACACCAGGAAATGCTGGAAGCGAGATTGAATCAGTATATTTTAAATAATTAAGATTAAATAAATACTTAGCAATAAAAAATTAAATTTTAAACCATCTAAATAAATATATTTAAAGATGAGATAGGACTTTTGCAAATAGGTCTTATCTCATTTTTAACTAGTTATATAAAGAAATTATTCAAATGTAAAAAGCTTAATTGTATATTTGAGGTATATTTCGCTATAATAAAGAATTCCATAAAAGTTTAGAAAGAGTAAGGAAGTTTACTGACAAAAATAACTGGCAGAGCTACGGTGCTGTCCAGCATCATTATTCTTATTTAAGGTTCAAAAGCTGCTAAAATTTATCATTTTAGCAGGAATTTTAGCTTTTAACACTAATATATAATATAAGGAATAATTAATAAAGTAGTTGCAAGTAAAAACTGGAGGTTATTTGATGAGTGAAATAAGTATTAGTAAACAAAAATTTGGGGAATTAAAAGATGGAAGAAGAGCAGATTTATATACCTTAGAAAATGAAAATGGTATGAAGGTAGATATAACAAATTATGGCGGCATTATAGTTCGACTCTATGTCCCTGACCGAGAAGGAAATTTAGATGATATTGTTTTGGGTTATGATAACTTAGAACAGTATTTTGATGACCCCAATTATTTTGGGGCTTTAATTGGCCGGTATGGAAATAGAATTGGTGAAGGTAAATTTGAGCTTGATGGTAATACATATCAGCTGGAAATTAATGAAGAACCGGCCGGACATCCCTGCTGTCTGCATGGAGGTGGAGAGGGTTTTAATGCTCAACTCTGGACAGCAAAAGAGACTAAAATTGATGGCAAAAAAGGACTTAAATTAATGCATTTAAGTGAAGATGGTGAGGGTGGTTTTCCTGGTAATTTAAAAGCTGTAGTTTATTATACGCTTAGTGAAGATAATAGTTTAAGAGTAGAATATAGAGCTGAAACCGATCAGCCTACAGTGGTTAATCTAACTCAGCACAGTTATTTTAATCTAAAAGGTCATGGAGAAGGAAAAATAGAAGATCATCTTTTATATATAAATGCAGAACAGTTTACACCTGTAGATGAAGGCATGATTCCAACAGGAGAAATTAGAGAGGTAACAGATAGTCCCTTTGATTTTACTGTTATTGGAGAACTCGGAAAAGAAATTGAGGTAGATGTGGAACAGTTAAATTTAGCTGGCGGCTATGATCATAACTGGGTTTTAAACAGAGAAAATAAGGGTTTAGAATTGGCTGCCAGAGTGATTGAAACTCACAGCGGTAGACAGATGGAAGTCTGGACCACTGAACCTGGAGTCCAGTTTTATAGTGGTAATGGTATTAATCTTAATGGGCCTGGCAAGGAAAATAAAAATTATCAAAAAAGGGGAGCTCTCTGTCTGGAAACACAGCATTATCCTGACTCTCCAAACCACGATAATTTTCCCTCAACAGTACTAAGACCGGGAGAAAAATATAGAACAGTAACCGAATTTAGTTTTGATTTAATTTAATATTTACTCAGTAATAAATTATTTTGCGGGAATTCCTTAATATGCAATTATTACTTTTGATTGTATACGAGGATTCCCTTTTCTTTTTATTGATAATCTTAATTATTATGATATAATTTATTTTAATAACAAAAAAAGCAGGTTGCTTATTCCAGACCGGTGGTTAACAATGAAACGGGGGTAACTTATTTTCATATTGCTGCACCAATTCTGGATAGAAATGAAAAACTGCTGGGAGTTATTGCCGGGAGAGTATCGACAGACTATTTACATAATTTAATTCAGGAGATGAAAATTAATGGACATGGATCTGGCTGGATAATAGACCAGAATAAAAACACTATTGTTCCTCAGGAAAGTGAATTTGTTGCAAATAAAAGTCTGGCAGAAAGCAGTCCCCAACTGGTTGACATTACTGATAAAATGGTAAGTGGGGAACATAATTTTGAAAATTATGAATTGAATGGAGAAAAGAAAATAATTGCTTATCATCCTGTTAGCTTAAGTGGTTGGACTGTAGCGGTTACCGCAGAGAGGAAAAAAGTTTTTGGTGCTTTAAGCATCTTGCAGGAGATTAGCCTGGTGATTGCAATGGCTGCTTTAGTCCTGGGAATCATTGTAACATTTGTGATTGCATCATATATTGCCAACCCCCTTAACTATGTCACAGGAATAGCACAAAAATTGGCAGCTGGCGATTTCACTTTAAATATTGATGATAAATATTTAAAACGGAAAGATGAAATCGGAAAATTAAGCAGGTCGTTTTCAGAGATGATTAATAATTTAAAATCAATGATTCTGGATGTCAAAGATGTTTCAGATAGGGTTGCAGCCTCCAGTGAAGAACTATCTGCAGGTGGAAATC
>JASMSZ010000055.1:0-43466 GCA_041694515.1 Halanaerobium sp. | reverse complement strand
GCCAGGAAATTTATTAAAAAGACCTGGGATACTTCTCTTATTAATTATTATGCTGCCTCAGAGTCCCTGGTGATCGGAGTAAAAAAAGAGGAGTTTAATCATTTATATATTTTTGATGATGCTAATTATATTGAAACTGCGGAAGAGGGCTATTACCTAACAAATCTTTATAATTATACCCAACCCCTTATACGATATCGAATGTCTGATTTAATGGTATCGGTAAATGGACGGAAAAATGAAGATAGATGGCCTTTTAACAGGGTAAAAGAAATTATCGGACGCCAGGAGGATATATTATGGTTTAAAAATCAAGCTGGTAAAAAAGAGTTTATTCATCCGATAATATTTGTAGAGTTATATATCAGAGGTTTAAATAAATATCAGGTGATACAGACGGGTGAAACTTCCTTTGTTTTCAAGGCGGTTATTAAAAAGGGAAGTAAAAATGAAGATGTAATGGTGAAGATAAAAGAAGAATTAACAAAAATACTTCAGAGTAAAAACCTACAAAATGTTAATTTTAGGATAAAAAAAGTAAAAAATATTGACGGTACAGGAACTACCGGTAAATTTAAATTGATAAAAAAAGAATTTAAATAATTTTATTAAAGCTGCATTTTACTCTATATTTTAAAATTCACAAAAGTTTGACATATTTATTTTCCTAATATATAATGAATGTAAGTTCATAAAAATTATAAATACAAGGTCATTAAAATAAGGTAAAATTTAAAAATTAGGTGGTGAATGTTGTGCCTAAAATCATTAATAATTTACGGGGTAAAATATCTAGAGCAGCATATCAGTTATTTTCTAAAAAAGGATATTCTGCTGTTAGT
Source organism: Halanaerobium sp. (assembly GCA_041694515.1). GTDB lineage: Bacteria > Bacillota > Halanaerobiia > Halanaerobiales > Halanaerobiaceae > Halanaerobium. Next base: position 42,624 of record JASMSZ010000055.1, on the reverse strand, counting down.
ATGAAAATTGTTGCTGAAGAAACCGGTATTGCTGTTGGAACATTATATAATTATTATGCTAATAAAGAGGAGTTATTTATAAAAGTTATTGAAGAAAAAATTAACAATAATAAAAAAATTTTTGATAAATATTTAAAAAAAGATGAACTTGATCTGGAAAAGTTTATTACCCATCTCTATGATGAAATTAATAAATCAAAAGGTATAATAGATGAAGTCATTAAAAAAGATATAAATAATAAAGAAGAAAAAATTGTAACCCGGCTGCGATCTGAATTATTAGAGATAGTAGATCAGATATTAATACAAATTAAAGGAAAAAAGGGGATAAAAAGGGGGGCTGAAGCAGAAAGAAAGCGCGGCGTTTATGCACTGCTTATTATGATATTGATCTTGGACAGGAGATTTCCAGAAGAACGGGAGAAGAATATTTCTTATCTTTTAAAAATTGCAAATCTCATTTAAAGAAAAATTAAAAACTGCGAATGAGCAAGTATTAAAGAGATAATTTAGAACAATACAAGAGGAGGAGTTAATATGAGTATTGATTTTGAACTAGCAAAAAAATATGCCGCTGATAAGCTGATCAAACAGGCTTTAAAATACCTGGAAAAAGATCCTGAAGAAAATTTTTTGCAGATTCTAGATATTGGAGAAAAATTAGCTAGAAGAGATAATCACAAAAATGCTATTAAAATTATCAAGGAGAAGTATAAAACGACTCCTTTGATAAAAAAATATCTTAAAAAAATTAATGATATTGCACCTTCTTATAAAAATGGACTTTTAATGAATTTTTTTGTTAATTCAGCTATTTTTGGTATACCATATCAGTATGAACTTTCTGAAGAGCTTGGAGTAGATGTGCCCTGGACAATGCTTATTGACCCTACTAGTGCCTGTAATTTGAATTGTGAAGGGTGCTGGGCTGGCGAATATAATAAAAGTGATAGTCTTGATTTTGCTACAATTGATAGAATAATTACTGAGGCTAAAGAAATGGGAATTTATTTTATAGTTTTTTCAGGCGGTGAGCCGACAGTTTATCCTCAGCTTTTTGATATTTTTGAAAAACATGATGATGTTGGTTTTATGATGTATACTAATGGTACCCTTATTGATGATGAATTTGCTGATAGAATGCTTGAAGTGGGAAATGTTACGCCAGCTATTAGTCTGGAAGGATTTAGAGAAGAAACTGATAAACGTCGGGGCGAGGGTACTTATGATAAAATTATGGATGCCATGGACCGCCTGCATGAGAGAGGAATTATTTTTGGGGCAAGTGTAACTGCAACTCAAAATAATGTAGATGAACTTTTTTCCGATGAATTTGTTGATCATTTATCTAAAAAGGGTGCTCTTTACATGTGGTTATTTCATTATATTCCAATAGGTAGAAATCCTAATCTTGAGATGATGATTACTCCTGAGCAGAGAGCTTCTCTGGCCCGGAGAGGAAGTAATTTGAGGAAGAAAAAAGATATATTTATTATGGATTTTTGGAATGACGGCACATATGTCCAGGGTTGTATTGCTGGAGGAAGAAGGTATTTTCATATTAATGCTAAAGGAGAAGTTGAGCCCTGTGCATTTGCCCATTTTGCAGTAGATAACATAAAGGAAAAATCATTAAAAGAAGTGCTTCAGAATCCTCTTTTTAAATCTTATCAAGAGAGGCAGCCCTTTAGTGAGAATTTAATGTGTCCCTGTCCGATTATTGATAATCCTAAAGCTTTAAGGGATATAGTGGAAGAGTCAGGTGCTGTGCCTACACATGATGGAGCAGATGAAATTTTAAAAGGTAAGACAGCTGATTTTCTTAATGATTTGTCAGCTGAATGGCATGAAAATTCTAAAGATATTAATGAGGAAAGAATGAATAAATAACAATTTGTATTAAGAATTTTAAAATACTACTTCTGAATTTGCAAAAGAAGGTTAAAGTTTCTTGTGTTTAGATGAATTTAGATTAAGTAAATTAAAAAATTATGTCTCCCATAAGATTATATTAAAATATAAGATATAAGTTTTGGGTTAAAAAAATTCCCCCTGGTCTGCCAGGGGGAATTTTAGTCATTAACTAAAATGGGGTAAATTAACATCTTAAATATAAATGGTGCCGAGGGCGGGATTCGAACCCGCACGGTCTATTAGACCACTAGCCCCTCAAGCTAACGCGTCTGCCAGTTCCGCCACCTCGGCATCACAATTATAAATTATACCATAAAAATTTACTTTGTCAATAAAATTTAGCAAATAAGTTCGATAGGTGAAAAAATAAAATTTAGACTTTTTAAATTAGTGTAAAAATAGATAAAGAAATTAGTTTCATGCAGGAATTGAACCTATAACCACGAATATTATGAATATAAGGGAATAGGGAGGCAATAACATTGGCAGAAAAAAATACACAAGACAATCAAAAATCAAAAAAGAAGCATAAATGGATAGGAGTTTTTCTGATAGCTCTACTCTTATTATTTATTGGACTGGCAGGTTATTATTTAGAACGAGATTTAGAGCCGGTACCAGATAATCAGATTGAGGAAAATGAAGTGATGGAGCAAAGTGAAGATAGTTCTGATGGAGAAACTGCTGTGAATGGTGAAGAAGAAAGCCAGATAACTGAAGAAACATCTACTATTGAAGAAAGCACAGATAGTGCTGAAACAACAGAAACTGGAGCAGAAACTAAAGAAGTTACAGAAAAAGAAGTTACAGAAAGTAAAGACACAGCTGCTAGTTCAGATATTGAAACAGAAAGAAATGAGACAGCTGCAGAACAATCGGCAGAAGTAAGTGAACAATCAGCTGATAAGACTAAAAGTGATGCTCCTCCTGCAGTAGAGGAAGATAAAAGTATGTCTGTGGATTCTGATCAAGAAGATATTGGTGAAAACTACAGTGAGGCAGAATCTGAAAGTGATACAGCAAATATAACTGATTCCGAAAAAACATCTGTTGAAGAGATTGAAAGCGATATTGCAAATGGTGGTTCAGATGTTTTAGATGAGTCAGATGAGGTAACTCAAAAAGAAGAAATAGTTCAAAAAGAAGAAGAGATAAAAACTGAGATTGAAGAAAGAGAAACTGAGGATAATGCAGCAGAAGATAGTTCAGTGGAGACAAAAGAACAAACATTAACTGGTGACCAGAGTCAGAAAACTACTTCGAAAACAGATAATTCTGGCCAGACAGATATTGAGCCAGAAAGTAATGATACTGTTGAAGATGAACAGGCAGAGGTAACTGATGAACCTGAGATGAAAAAGGATATCGCTCAGGAAAGCGAAGAACAGGTAGAAAACGAAGAACAGTTACAGGGAGAAGAAAAGCAAGTAGAAGGAAAAGCCGAAAAGAGAGAGGAACAGGTAAAAGATGAGACTCAGAATGACTTTGCCCAGGAATTAGAAGATCCAACTCTACTGGAACGGATTTTATCTATTCTGGGATTATCGGATAGTGACTTTAATCAGGATCTAAATATATTATTTGTTGGGCTTGATAGTGAAGAAAATGTAGCAATAGGTAGTGTAGAAGCTGATTCAATAATGCTTGCTAAGTTAAGACCAGAATTAAATCAGCTGCAGGTAGAACATATTGATGAAGACACTATCTATCAGGGGCAGTTATTAAGAAAATATCATAATGGTGATATTTCACTGGCTGTGGAAGAAATTACCGAAACTGAAATTGATTATTATGTTTATCTTAAATACCAGGGATTTGAGAAGGTAATAGACGAATTAGGTGGAGTGCAAATAACACTGGAGGAAGAATTAATAGTACCTGGTCTGGGACTTAATTTAAAAAAAGGAGATAATCTATTATCTGGAAAAGAAGCATTAAATTTTGTTCGCTGGAGTAGTTCTGGTTCAATGGCTAGATTTGAAAGACAGAAATTATTAATTAATTCTGTACTCTCAAAGCTAAAATCTAATAACATACTATTTAATGTTAAAGAACTTTATAATACAATAGTTGAAAGTTACAATTCTATAGAAACAGATATCAACCCTGTGCTGGCAGCAGAAATATTTAATTATGTTAGAGAAAATGATGAATTAAAGTTAGAGTTTATTGAATAGAATAGAAAAATTAATCTTTTGTTAAAAAATTATCTACAGTCGATTTTTTAAGTATTTAGTAGTATATTTAACATATAATAATTTAATTACTTATAACAGTCTATATTGAATTTTGACTTAAAGTGCCTTTTTATATATACTAGTTATTGCTGATGCGGTAATTATGCTTTTAAATTACTGCTGAGGGGCGAATAGCTCAGTTGGGAGAGCACCTGCCTTACAAGCAGGGGGTCACAGGTTCGAGCCCTGTTTCGCCCACCATTTTTATTTGCAAATATAATATAAAGAAGTTGTGTTAGGTCTTATTTTTGACTTACTACATCTTACTTCTTAAACGCGGAGGTGTAGCGTAGCGGTTTAACGCGCCGGCCTGTCAAGCCGGAGATCGCGGGTTCAAATCCCGTCTCCTCCGCCATTTTGGTGGGATAGCTCAGTCGGTAGAGCAGTGGATTGAAAATCCACGTGTCGACAGTTCGATTCTGTCTCCCACCACCATTTTTTGCGGGAATAGCTCAGTGGTAGAGCATCACGTTGCCAACGTGAGGGTCGCGAGTTCAAATCTCGTTTCCCGCTCCATTTTTATTTGCAGCCTGGGCGGCATAGCCAAGTGGTAAGGCAGAGGACTGCAAATCCTTTATTCGTCGGTTCAAATCCGTCTGCCGCCTCCAATTCATTATTACTGATATAACAGTAATTATAGGTGTTATTTAAATTATTATTTTTTTTATTTAATTGACAAAAGGTGCCGTATTGGTGCCATTTTATTATTTTAAAAGTATTAAATAAGAGTTTATTAACAATTTAAATAATTTAAAATATTTATCTTGACAAATTTAAAAACCATTGATATAATACAAAATGTCGTAAGTTAAATATTACATATTTGCCGGGGTGGCGGAATTGGCAGACGCATCGGACTTAAAATCCGGTGGGAATTTATTCCCGTGTCGGTTCGAGCCCGACCTCCGGCACCATTTTTTTGCTTGCACATTTTTTTCAATAGTGAGTTGAAAGTGCTAGCTTAATATTTTAAGTTGGTATAGCTCAGTTGGTCAGAGCGCTACGTTGACATCGTAGAGGCCAGTGGTTCGAATCCACTTACCAACACCAACACCATTTTAATATTATTTGCCGGGGTGGCGGAATTGGCAGACGCATCGGACTTAAAATCCGGTGGGAATTTATTCCCGTGTCGGTTCGAGCCCGACCTCCGGCACCATTTTTGATGATTTGACCACTTTCGGTGGTCTTTTTTTTATTTAACTACTTTATTATGATAATAATCACTTGACTTTTTTCGAAATAAAAACTATAATAAAAGAAATGAAATAATTAAATGCCCTGATAGGGAAGAGTAAATTTTTCTGCTAGTTAAAAGAGAAGTGTGCCGGCGGCTGAAAGCACATAACTTGTCAGTAAATTGAAAACCACCCTGGAGCAGGTAGGAGGAATTAAGTATTTTTATCCGGTTAAGCCGTTATCTTATTGAGTGAATAATAATTTTAACTATTCTCATTTATTTTAGAATACTTATAATTATTATTAACTAGAGTGGAACCGCGCAATCCGTCGTCTCTATAATGAGATGAGGGATTTTTTTATTAGCCAGGAAATTATACCTAATGGTTTGTTGTGGATAATATTTATAGTTTTATAATTTCCGCAATCAACAAAATTTAACCTTACTGTATTACAGATTGTCCGAAGGACATTTTGTTCATTTTATAAAAGATTATTAGTCTTATAGGGAGGAAATTAAATGGAAAAAGTTAAAGTAACACTGCCAGATGGTTCTGTCAAGGAATATGATGCTGGAACAACAGTAGAAGATGCTGCTTATTCTATCGGAAGTGGTTTAGGAAGAGATGCCATAGCTGGTGTTGTCGATGGTAAAGAAGTAGATGCCTCTTATCCAATCGAAAAAGATGTGGAGCTTTCTATTATTACTATCGATAGTGATGATGCTCTGGACATTATTCGGCACACCACCTCACATGTTATGGCACAGGCGGTAAAGAGACTCTATGATGAGGTGCAGGTGGCAATAGGGCCTACAATTGAAGAGGGTTTTTATTATGATTTTAATTTAGAGGAAAATTTTAATGAAAATTCTTTAGCAGAAATTGAAGCTGAAATGGAAAAAATTATTAAGGAAGATATAGAAATAGAAAGAAAAGAACTTCCGCGTAAAGAAGCTATTGAATTAATGGAAAAGAGAAATGAAAAATATAAACTGGAATTAATTGAGGAACTGGATGATGAGATGATCAGCCTTTATTTTCAGGGAGATTATGTAGATCTCTGTCGGGGTCCGCACCTTCCTTCTACTGGTTATATAAAGGCTTTTAAACTATTGAATGTAGCTGGAGCTTACTGGCGCGGTGATGAAAATAATGAAATGCTGCAGAGGATTTATGGTACTGCTTTTGCCAGCGAAAAAGATTTAGAAAAATATCTACATCGAGTGGACGAAGCAAAAAAACGTGACCACAGAAAACTTGGTAAGGAACTTGATCTTTTCAGTATGCAGGATGAAGGAAGAGGTTTTCCCTTTTTCCATCCGAAAGGGATGGCTCTCAGAAACGAATTGATTGATTTTTGGAAAGAAGAGCACCGTAAAGCCGGATATGAAGAAATCAAAACTCCAATTATTTTAGACGAATCCCTCTGGCATCAATCAGGACACTGGGACCACTATCAGGATAATATGTATTTTACCGAAATTGATGGAGAAACTCATGCTGTTAAACCAATGAACTGTCCTGGTGGAATTTTAGTTTACAAAGACTCGATGCACAGCTATCGTGAGCTACCAATTAGAATGGCTGAACTGGGGCTGGTACATCGTCATGAAATGTCAGGTGCCCTTCACGGACTAATGAGGGTTAGAAGCTTTACTCAGGATGATGCTCATATTTACTGTCTCCCGACTCAAATTGAAGAGGAATTAAGTGGGGTTATTAAACTGGTTGATAAAATTTATAGTGCCTTTGGATTTAACTACAATGTAGAATTAAGTACCAAACCCGAAAAAGCAATGGGAGATGAGGCACTCTGGGATAAGGCAACTGATGCCCTGCGTAATGCTGTAGAGAAAAATGGTCTGGATTATGAGGTCAACGAAGGTGATGGAGCTTTTTATGGTCCTAAAATTGATTTTCATTTAGAAGATAGTCTCGGCAGAACCTGGCAGTGTGGAACAATTCAGCTTGATTTTCAGATGCCGGAACGCTTTGATTTAAGCTATATTGGTCAGGATGGAGATGAGCACAGACCGGTAATGATTCATCGAGCAATTTATGGTAGTATTGAGCGTTTTATTGGAATTTTAATTGAACACTTTGCAGGCGCTTTTCCAACCTGGATGGCTCCGGTACAGGTAGAAATTATTCCCGTTTCTGATGATCAAATTGATTATGCACTTAAAGTTAAAGAAGCTCTAAAAGAAGAAAATATTAGAGTTGAGGTTGACAGCCGTTCAGAACAGGTAGGTTACAAGATCAGAGATGCTCAGGTTAAACAGGTACCATATATGTTAATTGTAGGTGGACGTGAAGAAGAAAATGGAACCGTATCTGTTCGCGATAGACGCGAAGGTGACTTAGGAACAAGTAAGCTCTCTGAATTTAAGTCGAAAATTTTAAAAGAAATTGAAGATAAAGTAATTAATACTGAAGATACAATTGATTAATTTATTATCCTCTCCAGTTTTAATGCCGGAGAGGATTTTTTCTGCAGATTTCTTGACACTATCAGCACCCTGTGCTATACTAATTAAGGAAAAGAAAGTAGAAGCACCTGTTTCTCACCAGTCTTAAACTGGTTAATATCAGTTTCTCGTTTTGAATTTCAATTTCTGCGGGAAAAGTAGACTTATCTTTAGGGATAGTCTATCTTTAGCTGATTACTGTATTTAACGGGTGGTTTCTACCACTCGTTTTTTTGTTTATATTGGTTTTTTTATATCACTCAGGAGGTGCATAAATATCGTTAATGATTTAAGAATTAATGATCGCATTAGAGCAAGAGAGGTTCGTCTGATCGATCAAGAAGGAGAGCAAATTGGTATCAAGTCGCTGGATGATGCATTGGATAGAGCCGCAGAACAGGGTCTGGACTTAGTAGAAGTTGCTCCACAGGCTAATCCACCTGTATGCAGAATTATGGATTATGGTAAGTACAAATATGAGCAGGCTAAAAAGGAAAAAGAAGCCAAAAAGAACCAGAACGTAATGAATGTTAAAGAGGTTCAGATGGGTGTTAAAATTGAAGATCATGATTTTAATGTTAAATTAAAGCAGGCGCGTAGATTTCTCAATGACAAGGATAAAGTTAAGGTAAGAATCCGCTTTAGAGGAAGAGAAATGATGCATAAAGAATTAGGATATGATCTGATGGATCGCCTAATTGAACAGACTAAAGATATTGGTAAGGTAGAAAGCAAACCTAAAATGGAAGGTAGAAATATGATGATGTTTCTAACTCCCGAAAGTGATAAACAGTAGTCAATTAAACAACTTAGAATTCACTTTAATTACTGGTTTAATTACTGGTTTAATTACCGGGTTATATTAGAAAGTATTTTTGATTATTACAGTATTAGGAGGTTAAATCATGCCAAAGCAAAAAACACACAAAGGTATAGCTAAAAGAGTTAAAGTTACAGGTAAAGGTAAGCTTAAGCATCATAAAGGATTTCACAGTCATATTTTAACCAAGAAATCCGGTAATAGAAAAAGACAGTTACGCAAAGCTAAATTATTAAGTAAATCATATCAAAAACGCTACAAAAAATTATTACATGGATAAAACAGCAGTAATAAAATAAGATAAAAAATAATATATGTTAAAATTTTGGAAGGAGTGTCATTTAAGATGCCACGTGTAAAAAGAGGAAATAAGGCGCGCAAGCGCAGAAAAAAAGTTTTAAAGATGGCTAAGGGATATTTTGGATCCCGCAGTAAATTATATCGTCCTGCAAATCAGGCAGTAATGAAGTCTCTACATTATGCATATAGAGATAGAAGAAATAAAAAGAGAGAATTTAGAAAGCTCTGGATTACAAGAATTAATGCAGCAGCTAGAAATGAAGGTCTTTCTTACAGCCGTTTCATTAATGGTTTAAGACAGGCTGATGTAGAAATTGACCGTAAAATGTTAGCTGACTTAGCAGTTAATGATTCTGATGGATTTGCTGATTTAGTAGAACTGGCAAAAGAAAAGTTAGGAAACTAAGTAAATGAATATAATCAGCAGTTCTCAAAATGATAAAGTTAAATATCTAAATAAGCTTTACCGGAGCAGAAATAGACGTAAGCAGGGTGTCTTTATTCTGGAAGGCAAAAGACTTATTGAGGCTGCATTGGCAGGAGGAGCAGATTTTAAACAGGTCTTTCTCACTCCTGTTTTTTTTAAATCAGCTGAAAATGATAATCTGCTGGCTGATTTAAAATTAAAGGCTGAAATTATTTATATTGAAGAAGATCTTTTAAAAAAAACAGCTTCCACAGTCAATCCTCAGGGAATTCTGGCTGTAGTAAATGAATCTGTTTTTAGGGGTGATGATTTCTATCAGCAGACCAAAAAAATACTACTTCTAGATAGGATTCAGGATCCCGGAAACATGGGGACTATGATCAGAACAGCTGCTGCGGCTGGTTTTGATGGTATTATTGCTCTTAAGGGGTCAGTAGATATTTTTAATCAAAAAGTTATTAGAGCCACCATGGGTGGAATTTTTTCTATAGTGATCAGACAGAGGTTGAGTCAGGAAGATTTTCTGGCTGAAATCAGAAATGAGGCAGCAGGTTATGAACTGCTGGCTGCAGATACTCAGGCTGAAGAATATCATTTTGAGCATCAGTATCAGGATAAATTAATTTTAATGATCGGTAATGAAGCAAATGGTCTTGAGCAGCAATTATTAGAATCTGCCACCTCAAAAATAAAAATTCCACTGGCTGGAGAAATTGAATCTTTAAATGCAGCAGTTGCAGCATCTGTAATTTCTTTTGAAATACTTTCCCAGCAGTTGAAAAAGAATGATTTAAACTGATATTGTTATTAATTTTGGCTCTCTGACAAATGTTGTGAAATCTAAATAGCACCGATTGAATCATGTTGTCTCTTTAATTTTTTTAATTTAATTTTAGAGCAGTAATTTTTTCTTGTGAGAATATTTTTTCTATGGTATACTTAAAAAAGAATATCATATTTAATGGCTGAGAAGGAGAGAGTAACTAAAAATGATACTGAAAGAGATTAACTGCAGCAGCTGAAAGCAGTTAAATTATCAAATTTGGTGAAGTTCACTCTGGAGCTGAGGGCTGAATTAAGTAGGTTTTTCCGGAAGCTAATGGCTTTCGTTAACAAAAGAAAGTGATTCCACAATTATGTGGGATAATCAGGGTGGTAACACGGTATCTCGTCCCTTTAGGGCGGGATTTTTTGTATTTTTAGAATAAAAAATTTAACATACATATAATATGGAGGTGTTAGTTTTGGATCTACTAGATGATCTAAAAAAAATTGAAAATGAAGCAGAAGAAGAATTAAAAGAAGTTGAAAGTCTTGATCAATTAGAAGAACTGAGAATAAAGTATTTAGGTAAAAAAGGGGCTGTCCAGTCGGTTTTTTCCAAAATGGGAAAAATTAAGCCAGAACAGCGTCCTGTGGTGGGAAAAGAAGCAAATATATTAAAAAATAAAATTCAGAACTGGCTGGGTGAACATCAAGAAAGGCTGGAAAAGAAGGCTGCTCAAAAACGTTTTGAAGCAGAAAAAATTGATGTTACTCTTCCTGGCGGTAAAGTAGAAGCAGGTCGTTCTCATCCATTATCTTTAGTAACTAAAGAAATGGAAGATATTTTTATTGGCCTGGGTTTTGAGATTGCCGAGGGACCCGAAGTAGAAAGTGAATATTACAACTTTGAAGCTCTAAATATTCCAGCTCACCATCCGGCTCGTGATCTTCAGGATACTTTATATATTGATGACCATTATTTACTGCGGACTCATACATCACCGGTCCAGGTAAGAACTATGGAAGCCCAGGAGCCGCCGGTTAGAATAATTGCCCCGGGCAGAGTTTATCGTTCTGATGAGCTGGATGCATCCCATTCTCCAATTTTCCATCAGACAGAAGGTTTAGTTATTGACAAAGGTATTTCTTTTAGTGATTTAAAGGGATCAATTGAGTTAATTGTAGAAGCTTTATTTGGAAAAGATAGGGATGTAAGATTCCGTCCCAGCTATTTTCCTTTTACAGAACCCAGTGCTGAGGTTGATGTTTCCTGTATTGTCTGTGGAGGAGAAGGATGTCCTCTATGCTCTAGAACCGGCTGGCTGGAGATTATGGGTGCGGGTATGGTTCATCCAAATGTACTGGAAATGTCCGGTTATAATAAGAATGTTTACAGTGGTTTTGCTTTTGGAGTTGGACTGGATCGTCTGGCCTTATTAAAATATGGCATTGATGATATTAGAGTGCTTTACGAAAATGATAAACGCTTTTTACATCAGTTTTAAAAAATTATAATAATTTTAAACCTGAATTTTAAATGGGTTATTAATTTTAAAAAAATGCAGACTCGATGAGCTGCTAGTTTTGATAAAAAGAAAGGATGATAAATTTGCAGATATCGTATAACTGGTTAAAAAAATATATTGATATTAATTTTACTCCTGCCGATCTTTCGGAAAAGCTGACAATGGCTGGTCTGGAAGTTGAAGGAGTTGATTACTTAGGAGAAGGTTTAGATGATATAATTATTGCCAGGATTGAAAAAATAAAAGAACATCCTGATGCAGATAAACTTGTGATCTGTATGGTTAAAACTGGATCAGATACGGAGCTGATTCCAGTTGTTACAGGAGCTCCCAATGTTGAAGCAGGACAGATGGTTCCATTTGCGGAAGTAGGAGCAGTTCTTCCTGGTGGAATGCAGATTGAAGAGGTTAAATTACGTGGAGAACTTTCTCGGGGAATGATCTGTTCTAAAGATGAACTGGGGCTGCAGGAAGAAAGAGCAGCAGGAATTATGGTCTTAGATGACGATGCTCCTCTGGGCGGCAGTTTTATCAAATATAAGCGTCTGGATGACTATATATTTAAACTGGATTTAACTCCAAACTATGCCCGCTGTCTGGGAATGATTGGTGTAGCCCGCGAAATAAAGTCATTATATGCACAGGAAAAAACTTTAAATACACCTCCAATATCATTTGAGGAAGCTGAAGAACTGGGAGATATTAATGATTATGTGGAAGTAGAAATTGAGGACCCAGATTTATGTCCTCGCTATACTGCGCGTCTGGTTAAAAATGTTCAGATCAAAGAATCACCGGAGTGGATACAGCGCCGACTTAAAGCAGCAGGGATTAGACCGATCAATAATGTAGTTGATATTTCTAATTTTGTTTTAATGGAATATAATCAGCCGCTTCATACTTTTGATTTTAATAAAATTAAAGATGGTAAAATTATTGTACGCAGAGCAAAGGCAGAAGAAAAAATGTTAACCCTGGATGGGGAAGAAAGAATATTAGATGATGAAATGCTCGTTATTTCTGATCCGGAAAAAGCAGTAGCAGTTGGTGGGGTTATGGGTGGAGCAAATACTGAAGTAACTGAAGAAACTACTGATGTTTTAATTGAATCTGCCTACTTTAATCCGGTCAGCATTCGTAAAACTGCTAAAAAATTAGGAATGCACTCCGACTCTTCCCACAGATTTGAAAGAGGAGTGGATATTGAAAAGGTGATAGAGGCCAACAACCGGGCCTGTCAGATGCTGGCTAAATGTGATGGAGCCAGAGTAGTTCCTGGTGTAATTGATAATTATCCCTTAAAATTTGAACCAGCTGTGATTACTCTGACTGCTGAAAGAGTAAATGAGCTTTTAGGAATTAAATTAGAAGCTGCAGAAGTTAAAGAAAGTCTTGAACGGCTGGGTTTTACAGTTGAGAAAACTACCGGCGAGGGAGAGTTTGAGGTAACTGTTCCTTCTTTTAGAACTGATGTGGAACAGGGAGCGGATTTAGTAGAAGAAATCGCCAGAGTTTATGGCTATAATAAAATTCCTTCTACCAGACCGATTTCCAAACAGCGAGGTAAAAGATCTCCCAGGCAGAAATTTGAAGCAAAAGTTAAAAAATTGCTGCAGGCAGGTGGGCTTGATGAAGTAATTACCTATAGTCTGCAGGATAAAAAGAGTTATCAGGACTTAAATTTAACTCAATTTGAAGACTATGCAAAATTTGTCAGCATTAAGAATCCATTGAGTGAAGCATTTGGAATTTTAAGAACTACTCTACTGCCGGGAATAATTGAGGTTCTATCTTCTAATGCCCGCCGTCAGGGTTCAGAAATGGCTGTCTTTGAGACTGGAACAGTTTTTAGAAATAAAGGTCTCAGCAGTCGGCCTGAAGAGCTAAATAAACTTGGAGGGGGAATTTTTGGGCAGAATAATAACCTCTGGCAGCAGGGAGCTCCTAACTTCTTTGCCTTAAAAGGTGTGCTAGAAATGTTATTTAACAGAGTCCAGCTTGATAAGTACAGCTTTATCGCTGATAATGATAATCGAGATTTTCTGCATCCAGGCCGCAGAGCTGAGATCAAGTATGATCAAACTCAGACTTTTGGCTTTATTGGAGAAATTCATCCAGAACTTGCAGATCAGAATAATTTACCGGCTGGAACAACTGTGTTTGAGCTTGATCTGGATTTCTTGTTTGAAATCACTGCAGAAAAATCTTATCAATACCATAAATTAGTTAAATATCCTGTACTGGCAAGAGATCTGGCAATTGTAATGGCTGAGGATATTGCAGTTGGTGATATTCATCAGGCAATCAGAGCAAAAGGTGGCTCAATGCTTAAAGGACTGGAGCTTTTTGATATATATCAGGGAGATCAGATTGAGGACGGTTATCAGAGTGCCGCTTTTGAATTAAAATTCCAGGCAGAGGATAGAACTTTAACTGATCAGGAGGTAAATGAGCGTTTTAATCAGATAGTAAATCATCTCAAAGAAGAATATTCTGCGGAAATTAGAGGAAATTAAATTTTTAGGCAGGACTTTCGACTTTTGTAATGAATATAATAAAGTAGACTACTATAGTTGGAGATGTTGCTAATGATAGAGGAAAAAAATCAAGCTAAGAAAAAATTTAAATTGAATATTCTGGGAGATCAATTTACTGTGACTGGAGATTTCAGTGAGGAGTATATAAATAAACTGGCTGATCATGTAGAAAAAACAGGTCAAGAGATTAAAAATGCTTATCCTAAATTGCCTTTTAGACGTTTAGCTCATTTGACAATGATTAATCTGGCTGATGAATATTTCAAACTGCGCAGTCAGTGTGTTGATTTAAGTAAAGAAAAAGAAAGACTTAAAGAGGCAAATCAGAGCTTACATCAGGAGTTAAAAAAACTGCGTCAGGAGAATGAGGAATTAAATACTCTACTCGAGGAGGTAGACTAATTGGATATCATAAATTTCCTCGATCTTATAATTTTAGTAATTCTACTCTTTTTTGCCTTTAATGGGTTTAGAAGAGGATTTATAGATCAGATAAGTACAATTCTGGGACTGCTGGCTGCATTATTTGTAGCAGTCAGGCAGTATCAGTATTTTACCCAGTTTTTAGAGCCTTATCTAGATTTATCTATTTCCCTACTGCAGTTTATTTCTTTTGCAGTAATCTTTATTGTAGTAAATATTGTGATCCATGTTTTAGGCATTACACTCAAAAAAATTGTGGATTCTATTTTTCTGCAGCCAGTAGATCGAGCATTAGGTTTTTTGTTAGGCTTAGTAAAAGGTGGAATTATTATTTATTTGTTAGTTTTAATTCTGGTCCAGATTCCCTATCAAAAAATAAATGATGTCTTAAATAATTCATTTCTGGCAAGCAGAATTATCGAAGCATCACCATTAATACAATCAAAGATTGAAGAAATTTTTCGGCCATGAGATATTCATGGCCTTTTGGCGTCTTAAATTAAATTAAAGATCTGAATAGAAAGAGGTGTTACAATGCAGGAAATGAGCAATAAAGAAATTGCTAAAATCCTGGCGGAATTTGCTGATTTAATGGCAATTAAAGGTGAAAATGATTTTAAAATTAGAGCCTATACAAACGCTGCTCGTAAAATCGAATCCTATCCTGAAGATATTTTTGAGCTGGCAGAAGAAGATAAACTTAAAGAAATAAAAGGTATTGGCAGTGGTATTGCTGAGTCAATTACAGAACTGCTGCAGAATGGAATTATAGAAGAAATGGAAGCAGTTAAGGCTGAACTTCCGCCTGGTGTTATAGAAATGACCGATATTCAGGGACTGGGACCAAAGACTGCTCACCGCTTTTATTATGAACTGGAAATTGTAGATTTAATATCACTGGAGAAAGCTCTTAAAGAGGGTAGAGTTCAGGAACTTAAAGGTTTTGGTAAAAAATCAGAAGAAAAATTATTAAAAGCTTTAAAAAATCACGAAAAATATGTAGATAAAATTAATCTGGCTCAGGCTTTAAAAACTGCTGGAGAGATAATAGAAACAATTAAAACTGAACTTGAGCCTGATTTTTTTGAAGAAATTGAAATCTGCGGCAGCAGCAGAAGAGCAAAAGAACTGACTGGAGACCTGGATATTTTGATAGCTACAGCAAAACCAGAGAAACTTTCTCAAAAGCTAAAAAATTTAAATTTTACAGCTGAGGTTATTGGGGCCGGAGCGACTAAAGTCAGTATTAGAACTGAGCAGGGAGTTCAGACAGATTTTCGACTTGTGACTAAGGAAGAATTTCCGTCTGCTCTTCATTATTTTACCGGTTCTAAGGCTCATAATGTAAGGATGAGGCAGCTGGCCAAAGAACATAATTTAAAATTAAGTGAATACGGTCTTTTCAGAGATGATGACAGCAAAGAAAAAATTGAATCTGAGGCAGATATTTTTAAAATTCTGGGCCTGGAGTATATTATTCCTGAACTAAGAGAAGATCAGGGAGAGATAGAAGCTGCTCAGAAAGGAGAACTGCCGGATAGTATTAAATTAGAAGATATAAACGGTGATCTGCATCTTCATTCACGTTACAGTGATGGTGCCTTTTCAATTCGTGAAATGGCAGAGGCGGCTAAAGAACGAGGTTATAAATATATTGCAGTGACTGATCATTCTCAGTCTTTAGCAGTAGCCAGTGGGATGTCAATAGAAGAGTTAAAAAAACAGCTCCAGGAAATTGATGAGCTAAATCGGGATTTTGAAGATTTCTGGATTTTTAAAGGTGTAGAGGTTGATATTCTTAAAAATGGTGATTTAGATTTTGCAGATGAGTTATTACAGGACTTAGATTTTGTTATTGCTTCTGTACACAGTTATTTTAATCTGGAGGAAGCGGAAATGACAGAGCGAATTATCAGGGCAGTTAAAAATCCTCATGTTAAACTGCTGGGACATCCCAGAGGTAGGATGCTTGGAGGAAGAGAGGCCTATGCTGTGAATCTAGAAAAAGTAATTAAAGCTGCTGCAGATAATAATACTGTCCTGGAAATCAATGCTTCTCCCCAGAGACTTGATCTGGATGCAGAATGGGCTCGTAAAGTTAAAAAAGCCGGGGCTAAGATTTCGATCAATACCGATGCCCATCATTATAAGGAGTACAGTGATATGGAGCTTGGAGTCGCAACTGCCCGCCGCGGCTGGCTGGAAAAAGAAGATGTAATTAATACTTTTTCTGTAAGTGAACTGAATGATTTTTTTGAATCAAAAAAGTAGTAACAGGTTATATTGATTCAGAAAACTGATTAATTTTAAGAAAGTGTTTTGATTAAGCTGTAATTAAAAGTGCAATAAAATTAAATTCCGGAGGTATTTAAGTTGAGAGAACACAGTCTGGAAGTATTAGAATACAAAAAAATAATAAAGATGACTGCTGAGAGAGCAGCAACTAAAATAGGAAAAGAAATTGTAAATAATTTAGAGCCTGTAAGTAACAGTGATTATATTGAGCAGAGGCTGTCCGAAGTTACCGCCTTAAAATCAATGATAGCTGAGTTTTCTACTCCTCCTTTTGGTGGAGTAAGGGATATCAGGGATGATTTAAAAAAAGCAGCCAAAGGCTCAGTGCTCTCCACAGATGCTGTCAGCAGGGTCAGGAGCACCCTCAGAGGGGTTTCTGAATTAAAACGTTATCTGGATGATATAGAATCTAATCTGGACCCCCGAATTATAGAACGAGAATATCAAATAATTTATGATTTATGTGCGGATTTACAGAGCAGACCCGCTCTGGCCCGGGAGATTGACCGCTGTATTAATGAATATGGTGAGGTTGCAGATGATGCAAGTGCGAAATTAAAGTCTCTGCGTTCAAAAATGGATTCTATAGAAAATTCTATTCGAGATAAACTGGACTCAATTGTAAAAAGTAAACACTATGAGGATATGCTGCAGGAAAATATTGTGACCAGAAGAGAAAATCGGTATGTTGTGCCTGTAAAACAGGAACAGCGCAACAATTTTGAGGGGATTGTGCACGGACAGTCTGCCAGTGGTTTAACTCTATTTATGGAGCCAATGTCAGTGGTCAGATTAAACAATGAACTGAGAGAGGTTAGGGCTAAAGAGAGCGCAGAAATTCAGCGCATCCTACAGATGCTTAGTTCAAAAATAGCTCAGGCTGAAGAAATAATTAAAGGAGATTTAATGATTATCAGCAGGCTGGATAGTATTGCAGCTGCTGCCAGGTTCAGTCTTGATTTTGAATGTAATGCACCTGAGATTAATGACCAGGGACTGATAGAATTAAATCAGGCCCGACATCCTCTCTTAAAAGAAGATCCGGTACCAATTGACCTTAAACTGGGAGATGATATTTCGACTCTGGTAATTACAGGTCCCAACACTGGTGGAAAGACAGTGGCTTTAAAAACTGTGGGTTTATTAACTTTGATGACTCAGAGTGGTCTGCATATTCCGGCCGCAGCTAATTCTACGGCAGCAGTTTTTAAAAATATATTTGCAGATATTGGGGATGAACAGAGTATTGAACAGAGTTTAAGTACATTTTCTTCTCATATGCATCGGATTAGAGAATTTCTGGCAGAATCAGATAATTCAACTTTAGTTCTGATGGATGAGCTTGGAGTTGGTACAGACCCGGAAGAGGGTGCTGCTTTAGGAATTTCAATTCTGGAAAAACTGCAGCAGAAAAATGCAGTTACCATTGCTACTACTCATTATAGTCAGCTAAAAAGTTATGCTTATACTACGGATGAGGTAGAAAATGCTTCGGTTGAATTTGATCTTGAAACTTTAAAACCAACCTATAAATTAATTATGGGAGTTCCAGGTGGCTCCAATGCTTTTGAGATTGCTCTCAGGCTGGGAATACCAGGAGAAATTATTGATCGAGCTAGAACCCTTTTGAGTGATGAAGAAATTAAAGTTGAAGATATTATTAATGAGTTAAATCAGGAAAGAAATCGCTATCAAAAATTACGGCAGGAAATGGAAGAATTCCGCAATCACGAAAAAGAATTAAAAGAAAAATATGAGAAAATGATTAAGGAACAGCAGCAGAAACACGAAGAAGAGATGAAGGCTGCTCGAGAAGAGGCAGAAGCTATTGTTGAAGAAACGAAAAAAGAGGCTCAAAGAATTATTTCTAATTTAAAACAACAAGATTTTACTAAGCGCTCAGAAGTTGATCGAGCTCAGACTTCTGCTAATCAAAATTTAAAAGAATTAAGTCAGATTTTAGAATCAGAAAAAGATAAAGAAAAAGAAAAAGTCTCAGCAGATGACTTTGAGGTTGGAGACCAGGTAAGAGTGCACAGTATCGGTCGTAAGGGGGAGATAACTTCTCTTGATCAGGATAAAAAAGAAGCCCAGATCCAGGCTGGAATTATGCAGGTTACTGCCTCTCTTGCTGATCTGGTCAAGGTTGATATACCGGAGGAGAATGAAGAAAAACAGCTTAAAAATTACAGAGTCCAGAAATCACAGCATGTATCTCCAAAACTTGATCTCCGGGGAGAAAGATATGATGCAGCTCAACATAAGGTTGATAAATACTTAGATGATGCTTTTCTGGCTGGCTTAAATGAAGTAGAAATTGTTCATGGTAAAGGAACAGGAGCTCTGCGCCAGGCTGTAGAAGAAGTTTTAGAAAAAAATTATCATGTTAAAGATTACCGACTGGGAAGACAAAAAGAGGGTGGAATGGGAGTTACAATAGTAAAAGTTCAGTAAATAGTGAGTTTGATTTAAAATAATCAGCAATTTTTTAATCAAAATATCTTATATTTAGAAAGGGATTTCTCCATTTATATGTGGAAAAATCCCTTTAATTGATTTTTATTTGATTTTTATTTAAAATGTATCATTAAAGAACTATTATCTTAGCTTAATTATTACCAAAGATATCGAATAGACTTCTGATAGAATTATCTGACTCCTCAGAACTATCATCTGAATCAGATTCTGCAGCAGCATCTTCCGTCAGCGGCTGACTTGCAGGATGTAAATTGCAAATTCTATTTGGTTTAGTTTCATAGCGAGGATTACCATTTCTCTGTACTTTGGGAATTCCGTATTCATGATCTATCTGCTGTACAGGTTCTCCAGCTTCAATTGTATAAGTTCCTCTTACCAGATCTTCAGATTTCTTACTGGAGTTAAACTCTCTAAATGTTTTTTGAGCTGGCCCGATTCTAATCCCTGAACCAGAAATGTAATGTCTTTCTTCAACCTGATCAGCAGGACAATTAGCAGTTGCCAGCAGACCACTTTCTCGATCAATACGGACAGTTTCTACCGGACCATGCAGACTTTCCCTCTTAGTTGGTTCAGTACCCTCTTTATAAGGCAGTACATCAATCCTTGGTGAATATTGGTTGGAAAGTAGTCCTGTATAAGGATCAACATCAACTTCTATCACATTATCTGGCATCTGGAAATTGATAACTGGTATATCTTTGACTGCTTCCCGCATATAATCGCCCCAGATTTGGGCTGCTTCGCCGCTACCCACAGTTTTAACATCATACTCCATTGAGCGGTTGGTATCTTCACCAATCCAGACACTTGTTGCAATCTGAGAAGTAAAACCAACAAACCAGGCATCAGTATAATCATTTGTTGTACCTGTTTTACCACCAACATCACGGTTCATCTGAGCTCTACGTCCTGTTCCATTATCAACAACACTTTTTAACATAGATGTTATTAAATAACTATCAGCTTCTGACATAACCATTTTACTATCCGGCTGTGCTTCATAAATCAAATTATTATGCTTATCATAAACTTTAGTTAT
This sequence comes from Halanaerobium sp., assembly GCA_041694515.1. Lineage (GTDB taxonomy): Bacteria > Bacillota > Halanaerobiia > Halanaerobiales > Halanaerobiaceae > Halanaerobium. The sequence goes on along the minus strand of JASMSZ010000055.1, from coordinate 22,211 downwards.
AGCATGTGGTTCAGTATAAATTCCTTTATTGGCGAAAACACTGTAAGCAGCCGCCATTTCTAAAGGAGTAACTCCTTTATTTAAACCACCAAGAGCAAGTGAATAATGGTCAGCAAGTGCATCCTTTTCAGTAAAAGTTGAAATACCAAGTTTTTCTGTAAAATCAATTACATTTTTCACTCCCACATCCTTAATTAATTTTACTGCAGCTACATTAACCGAATTGGTCAGGGCAGTATTTAAATTAATTAATCCTCGATAGCGGTCCCCGTAGTTTCGGGGCCAGATACTTAAATTATCTCCTTTACCAGTTTCGGAAGCAAGCATTGGCAAATCGTTGATTACAGTACCTGTTGTATAATCACCTTCTATTAAGGCGGTCGAGTAGACAAAGGGTTTAAAAGCGGAGCCGGGCTGTCTTACGGCCTGATAGGCTCGATTAAATTGATCGGTTCCTCGTCCCCCCACCATTGCTCTAATCGCACCACTATTAATATCTAAACTAACCAGTGAGAGCTGAGGCTGTAAATTTTCGCTCTGATTACTCTGAAATGAAGGAATAAACCCATTTTCAATCTTATTTCTTATTGTCTTTTCTGCTAACTTCTGCATATTACGGTTTAAAGTTGTATGTACTTTTAATCCTCCACTATAGACCATTGAAGATCCAAAATGATCAATTAATTGATCTCTAACATAAAGAGTAAAATAATGGGCTATGTTTTCTTTTGTGTTTTCAACAGTATCCAGATTCAACTTTGCATTTTTTGCTTTTTCCATTTCATTTTTTGTAATATATCCCAGTTCATACATCCTGTCCAGAACAATATTTCTTCTTTTAATAGCAAGTTCTGGATTTCTTAAAGGAGAGTAATTATTGGGTGACTGTGGCAAACCAGCGATTAGTGCAGATTCTGGTAGATTGAGTTCCCAGACATGTTTACCAAAATACTGCAGTGAGGCTGTTTCTACACCATAAGCACTGTGTCCTAAAAAGATTTCATTCAAATACATTTCTAAAATCTCAGCTTTAGTGTATAAACGTTCAAATTGGATTGCCAGATATGCCTCCTGAATTTTACGAATATAAGTTTTGTCAAAAGTTAAAAAAGCATTTCTGGCCAGCTGTTGGGTAATTGTACTTGCTCCCTGATCAGTAAGGTCACCCTTTAATATATTATTTAACATTGCTCGCCCAATACCCCAGAAATCAATACCATGGTGGACATAAAATTTAGTATCTTCAATAGCTACAATTGCATTTTTTAAATTTTCAGGTATTCTTTCTAGAGGAACATAAACTCTATTTTCTTTAAATAATTTTGTTAAAAGTTCACCGTCAGCATCATAAATTAAAGTTGCTTCACTTGAACCTTTATAATCAGTAATATCAGGAGTATCCTGAATTATCCAGGTGACAGCACCCAGGATAGCGCCTGTTCCCAGGGCAAAAATTAATAAAAAAGATATTAAAAATATTGCCTTTGTTCTTTTCTTCATTACTTAACCTCCCGTCAATAAAATATTATAACATAAAACAGCTGTTTATGGTACCCCTTGTTAGTAATTAATCTATCTGTTATAATTAAATGACAAAGGATACAGGAGGTGAAGTACCTGTTGCCTACAGCAGGGGACAGGTGTTTTTTATGGAAATAAAGGAACAGATAAAGATATTGAAAAGAGGGGTAAGTGATCTTATCTCTGAGGAAGATCTAAAAGACAAATTAGTTGAAGCAGAAAAAGAAGGAAGATCTTTAAAGGTTAAACTCGGGCTTGATCCATCAGCCCCTGATATTCATTTGGGACATACAGTGGTACTTCGTAAGTTAAAGCAGTTTCAGGATTTGGGGCACGAAGTTTATTTAATTATTGGCGATTTCACCGGCATGATCGGAGATCCAACCGGTAAATCTGAGACCAGAAATCAGCTGACCAGAGAAGAGGTTTTAGAAAATGCCCGTACATACGAAGAACAGTTTTCTAAAGTGCTGGATCCCGAAAAGACCAGAGTGGTTTTTAATGGAGACTGGTTAAGTAAAATGGATTTTGCTGATGTTTTAGAATTATCAGCTCATTATACTGTGGCGAGAATGCTGGAGCGTGATGATTTTTCCAAACGTTATAATTCCGGTAAGCCAATTGGAATTCACGAATTTTTCTATCCATTAATGCAGGGATATGATTCTGTAGCAATTGAAGCTGATGTAGAATTAGGTGGAACAGATCAGCGTTTTAATCTGTTAGTTGGACGCAAATTGCAGCAGGAATACGGCCAGGAGCCCCAGGTAGTTTTAATGATGCCCTTACTGGAAGGTTTAGATGGTGTTAACAAAATGAGTAAGAGTTTAGACAACTATATTGGTGTTTATGATGATCCGGCTGATATGTTTGGTAAGGTGATGTCAATTCCTGATAATATGATCTTACGCTATTTTGAACTTTTAACTGATGTTTCGATTGAGCGTTTAAATGAAATGAAAGAAAAACTGGCAAGGGATGACTTTAATCCAATGGAGTTAAAGAAAAAACTTGCTCATGAGATTGTTAAGGAATATCACAGTGAAGAGGATGCAGTTAACGCCCGTCAGGAATTTGAAAGTGTTTTCTCTAAGGGGAATTTACCTGAGGATATACCGATTATTGAGATTTCAGAATCCGATTTAGAGGATGGTGAACTCTGGATAGTGAAGCTGGTAGCTGCAACTGGACTTGTTGATTCTAACAGTCAGGCCCGCCGGATGATTAAACAGGGTGCGGTAAGGATTAATGATGAGAAGTATGAAAAAATTAATCTGGATATTAAGGTTGAGGATGAGATGATTATTCAGATTGGTAAACGCCGCTTCGCTAAAATTAAATTAGTTTAAGTGGGATCTAATTTATTTTTCTGCTTACTTTTAATTATAAATATTTTAAGAATCTAAAAATCAAATTGAACTCCAAATCAATTTTTAATAAACTAAGATTCATATTTGCATCTAAATCAGCTTACCTTCCCGAAGGAACGTCCTGTTCCTCGGTCAGCTCAGAGCATCCGTGCTCTTCGAGCTGATTTAGCTTTAATATTCATCAAGTTTATTTTATAAAAATTGTTAAAGTCATTAAATTTGATTTTTAGATTTGAAAATTATATTTTTAAAAGCAGAAAAATAAATTCATCTTTAATAACTAATTGAATTTCAACTTCAGCAGTTATTAGGGAGGTTAATATCTGAGAGAAAGAAATAAATTTAATAGAGAGGAAGGTTTAAATGATTAAAAGTGGAGATGAAATAAGACAGGCTTATCTTGATTTTTTTAAGTCAAAGGGACATCTGATTTTAGATAGTGCACCTCTGGTTCCTAAAAATGATCCAAGTCTGTTGTGGATAAATGCAGGGATGGCTCCCTTTAAGCCATATTTTGACGGCAGTCTTGAGCCGCCTAAAAATCGTATTGCTACCAGTCAGAAGTGTATCCGTACAAATGATATAGAAAATGTGGGTAAAACAGCACGTCATCATACCTATTTTGAAATGCTTGGGAACTTTTCTTTTGGTGATTACTTTAAAGAAGAAGCAATCATCTGGGGATGGGAATTTGTGACTGAAGTTCTGGAGCTTGATCCTGATAAATTATGGATTACAATTTATGAGGAAGACGAAGAAGCTTTTAAAATCTGGCATGACCAGATTGGTCTGCCGGAAGCAAGAATTGTCAGAATGGGTAAAAAAGAAAATTTCTGGCAGATTGGAACTGGACCCTGTGGTCCCTGTTCTGAAATTCATTATGACCGGGGAGTAGAAGCAGGTGACAGTGAAGAAGATGTTCCTGGTGGTGAAGGTGATCGATATTTAGAAATCTGGAACCTTGTTTTTACTCAGTATAATTATACAGAAGCCGGAGAATACAGAGAACTGCCTAACAAAAATATAGATACCGGGATGGGACTGGAAAGAGTTGCCTCTATTTTACAGGAGACTGAAACTAATTTTGAAACAGATTTGATTAAGCCGATTATCGATCAGGTAGTAGAAATGACAGGGATTCCCTATCGGCAAGATGAGGAAAGTGTAACAGCATATAGAGTGATTGCTGATCATATTCGTTCAGCTTCTGTTGCTATTTCTGATGGAGCTTTACCTTCTAATGAAGGACGCGGTTATGTAATCCGCCGTCTAATTAGAAGAGCTGCTCGTTATGGACGTAAACTTGGTTTTGAAGAACCATTTTTATATAAATTAGTGGAAAAAACTTCTGAAATTGTTAAAAAAGTTGCTCCTGATCTCAAAAAACAGCTGGCCCATGTTAAAAACGTTCTAAAATCTGAGGAAGAAAGTTTCTTAAAAACTTTAGAACAGGGCTTGAATATTCTAGAAGATATCTTAGATAAACTTAAATCAGAAAATAAAGAAGTGCTTGCTGGTACAGAAGCTTTTCGTTTATATGATACCTATGGTTTTCCACTTGATTTAACCAAAGATATTGCAGCTGAAGCTGAAATTAAGGTTGACGAAAAAGGTTTTGAAAAAGAAATGGCAGCTCAGCGTCAGCGAGCCAGAGAAGCCAGAGAAAAAACTTCTTTCAGCAGTGGGGAAGTAGAAAAACTTTATGCAGAATTTAAAGATCAGATTGAAGAAGATAATTTTACCGGCTATCATTCCTTAAAAGAAACAACTGAAGTTATAGGTCTGCTTAAGGATAATCAGGAAGTCAAAAAGCTTGTGGAAGGTGAAAAAGGAGATCTGATACTTGCTAAAACTCCATTTTATGCAGAAAGTGGAGGTCAGATTGGTGATGAGGGTCTAATTAAGCATGATAATTTTGAGGCGGAAGTTAAAAATACGATTAAAAAAGCAGAAGTTTTTGTACATCAAGTTGAGATAAAAAAAGGTCTAATTGAAGTTGGAACTGAGGTAGAAGCAGTTGTTTATAAAAACAGACGACAGGCAACAGCCAGACATCATTCAGCTACCCATTTGCTGCATAAAGCCTTAAAAGAGGTTTTAGGTGAACATGTAAATCAATCCGGTTCTCTGGTAGCTCCAGATCGACTGCGCTTTGACTTTACTCATTTTTCCGCACTGACTGAAGAGGAATTAGAAAAGATTGAAAGAAAAGTAAATCAGGCAGTAATGGAAAACTATAATGTTGAAACTGAAGTTAAGGGAATTGATGAAGCTAAAAAAATGGGCGCAACTGCTCTTTTTGGTGAAAAATATGGAGAAGAAGTGAGAGTTGTCAAAATGGGTGATTTTAGTCTGGAATTATGTGGAGGAACTCATGTTGAGGCAACTGGAGACATTGGTGCTTTTAAAATCATTTCTGAAAGCGGAATTGCAGCTGGTGTCAGGAGAATAGAAGCTGTAACAGGAGAATATGCACTGGATTATTTTAATTCTAAGCTTGAACTTTTAAATCAGACAGCAGCTGAATTAAAAACTGAACCGGATAATCTTTTGCAGCGGGTAAAACAGCTGCAGAAAGAGCAGAAAGATTTAGAAAAAGAATTAGAAGCATTAAAACAAAAGCTGGCAGGCTCTAAGAAGGATGAACTTATCGATCAACTGCAGCAAATTGAAGGTGTTAATCTGCTGACAGCAGAACTTGAAGATCTTGATAACTCGGCTTTGAGAAATTTAAATGACCAGCTTAAAGATAAAGTTGATTCTGCTGTAATTGTTCTGGCCAGCAAAGGTGACAATAAGGTTATTTTTGTTGCTTCTGTGACTGAAGACCTGATTGCAAAAGGTTTTAAAGCTGGAGATATTATTTCAAAAGCAGCCAGAATTGCCGGTGGTGGTGGTGGTGGACGTCCTGATATGGCCCAGGCAGGAGGTTCAAAACCGGAAAAAACTACTGAAGCACTGGCAGAAGTAGAAAAAATTGTCAGAGAAATTGCAGGATAACTGGATAAGAGAGCAAAACTTAGTTTAATGAAAAAAAATTATTGATAAAAACAAGGAATTTGAAGCTGACTGCCGAAATAATAAAATAAGGCAAATTAAAATATGGGATGTGATATATATGGCCGCAGAAGATTTTAGTGATAAAACGATGCGATTTAAGATTAATAAAGAAGAGTTAAGTGAAGCAGCATTTGTTCTGGGTAAAGTGTCTAAGGCCCTGGAAGAAAAGGGATATAATCCAATTAACCAAATTGTTGGCTATTTACTTTCTGGAGATCCTGCTTATATAACAAGTTATAAAGATGCTCGGACAATGATTAGAACTATTGAACGAGATGAAATAATTGAAGAATTACTGCGCAGTTATCTCAATAACTAGCAGTTTATGTTTTAAGCAGCTAATTTTTATTGGCTGCTATTTTTTTGCCCAAAACATCAAAAAATGTAGAGTTTAAGCTGAGGAAAACAATAAATGTCTTGTTATTAATCTTTTTTTTATATAAGATTTGCTTAGAATTAATTAAATAAATTTAGGAGGAATTTTAATGAGATATGCAGTGATTGGAACTGGTTCCCGTTCAGCGATGTATTATGAGGCATTAGTTGAAAACGAAAAGATAGCAGCAGAGAATGAACTGGCTGCTTTACTGGACTTAAATCAGACAAGAATGGATTATGTTAACGAAAGACTGGGGCTGGATCTGCCAACCTATCAGCCGCATCAGTTTGGAGAAATGATTGAAAAAGAAAATATTGAAGGAATTGTAGTAACTACCAAAGACTCACACCATCATGAATATATTATCCAAGGCTTAAAAAATGATCTTAAAGTCATCACAGAAAAACCAATGACTACAAATGAGGAGAAAAATCAGGCTATACTTGACACAATGGAGGAAACAGGTAATGATTTGACTGTGACCTTTAATTACCGTTATTCTCCCTATCGTTCTAAAGTTAAAGAAATGCTGCAGGAGGGAGTAATTGGTGAGGTAACAATGGTTGAATTCCACTGGTATCTGGACACAACCCATGGGGCAGATTATTACCGGCGCTGGCATGGAGAAAAACGAAATTCCGGTTCTCTCTGGGTACATAAGGCAACACACCACTTTGATTTAGTCAACTGGTGGCTGGATTCTACTCCCGAAGAAGTTTTCGCATTTGGTGACAAAAGATTTTATCAACCTGAAACTTTTCCTTATAGAATGAGATGTAAGGACTGTGATGCTAAAGATGAATGTAAATTTGAGCTTGATATGAGTTCATCCGATAAACTTACAGCTCTCTATTTAGATGCAGAGCATGAAGACGGTTATTTTAGAGATCGCTGTGTCTTTTCACCAGAAATTAATATCTGGGATACAAGAGCTCTCACAGTTAGATATCAAAACCGGGCTTTATTGAGTTATTCACTCAATAATTATGCACCTTATGAAGGTTATAAGGTTGCTTTTATTGGAACTAAAGGTAGAATTGAACAGGATGTAGTCGAGGCTTCCTATATCAGCGGTCACGATGGAGAATTAGAAAGACAGACACCAGACAATAATATTCGTCTGGAAGTCTTCCCACTTTTCGAAGAATCCTATACCCTGGATGTGGAAGTAGAAGCAGGCGGTCATGGTGGAGGAGATAAGCGTTTATTAGAAGATGTTTTTCTCGAGAATCCAGAAGCAGATCCATTAGGACGTCAGGCCGGAGGTTATGATGGAGCAGTGTCCATTTTAACCGGTATTGCAGCCAGACGCTCAATTGAAAAAGATCAGCCAATTAAAATTAAAAATCTGGCTGAATTTCCGTCAATCTTAAATAAATAATTCTCAGTCAATAATTTAAAGTTAATTCCTTATTAAATATAATTAAGGCTTCTGATTAATTTCAGGAGCCTTAAAAATTATCTGGACAAAAATTAGGAGCGGTACTAGAATCCAGTTTATTATATTTCTTTAACTTTTCGGTATTCAAGTGGTGATAAATCTGTAAACTCTTTAAATATTCTGCCGAAGTGAGTTATATTATTAAAACCAACCTCAGTTGCAATTTCTGTTACAGACAGCTCACTCTGCTGCAGTAGTTTACTGGCTTCCTTAATCCTGATATTATTTTTATACTCCACAAAATTAAAACCTGTAACTTCTTTAAAAGCCCGGCTTAAATAGGCAGAGCTGTAATTGTATTTGGAAGCAAGTTCACTTAAAGTTAATGATTTTTGGTAATTTTGACTGATATAGGCTGCTATTTTAGATATATTTTTATGTTTTTGATCAGGATAATCAAGGTTTTGGGAGGCTGATTTTAAAGAAATTCTTTTAATAAAAATTAAAATTTCAATAATCATCATCTTGATATATAATTTGTTTTCAGGCTCGTTAGTTTTCTTGTTTTCTGTAATTAGCTTAAAAAGCTCTTCTTCCAGCCAGAGCTGCTGTTCGGGATTGAGGCTTAGAACATTTTCTTTTTTCTTAAAAATTTCAAATAATTCAGCTGCTTTCATTTCTTCAGCCAGTGAAGTAAAAAAATTCTGATCAAACTGAATTAAAATTCTTTCGTGCTCCGGATTCTCCTGATCAATAGTACTTGTTTTATGTAGAATATTTTTATTGATTAAAACCAGGTCACCCTTTTTAACATGATAGCTGCGCTGGTTAATAAAATAATTACGCTCACCTTTTAAAAGATAGTAAATTTCAAATTGACTGTGATAATGCCGCTGTTCCATATTGAATGGTTCAGCATTTCTTTTTACATGGGTAATAATTGTTTTATTCATAATTTGCCTCCAGAGTTAAATTAAAATTGACTAAAATACTTATAATTAAGCTCTAAATTTGCTTATTTACTAAAATGATTATATAATATTTTATTGAAGAAAGAAAATTGGAGGCAAAAGATTTGAGAATTTTAGCTTTAGATTATGGCAATAAAAGAGTAGGAGTTGCAGTTAGTGATGCTCTTGGCTGGACAGCACAGCCGCTGGCAACTCTTGAGATGCACGGCCATCAGGAATTACTGGCAGAAATAAAAGAGTACATAGATAAATATGAGGTGGAAGAGATTGTAGTTGGAATGCCCTATAATATGGATGGTACAATGGGAAAGAGGGCAGAAATAACTCAGGCTTTCATTAATTTTTTAAAAAACAAGCTTGAGCTTCCGATTCAGATTCAGGATGAGCGGCTGACAACAAGTCAGGCCAAAAACATTCTCCTGGAGGCTGATGTCAGCAGAAAAGGAAGAAAAAAGGTAATTGATAAGCTGGCTGCTTCTTTAATTTTAAAGTCCTATCTTAACTCAAAGTAAAACGATAGGTAACAACAACGATAGGTACCAGGTACAAATCAGCTGATTTGTACCTGGTACAGAAGAATTAAATCACAAACTAAAAAACGAAAGGGGTAATATGATGAGTAATGGCAAGTTTTGGATTGACGAAGAAGAAAAAGAACTGGTTTTATCAGATGGCACAGGTGAGAGCCGTTTTATTATAGAAGATGACCTGATTATTGACGGTGTAAAATACTTAATCATTGTTGATGCCAGAGCTGGAGAAAATGCTGACGCAACAGTAGTTAAAATAATTAATGAAGGTGAAGAAGAAATTATTATTCCTGTCGAAGAAGAAGAGGAATTCGAAAAAGTTCAGGCTGCATATCTAGAAGATATGGAATAAAACAGCTCTGCTATTTGAAAACTGCCTGGATAATTTTTCATTAATAAATCAATTTATATTATGAGAGGAAGATTTTGAAGTTGAAAAGAACAGCTTTTATATTTTTGATCTTTATTATAATACTCAGCTTTTCACTGAGGGCTTATTCTTTAATGGAGCCTATAAACCCTGTTGATTCAAGAGATATTATGGTAGAAATAGAACCGGGAATGAGCGGCAGAGCAATTGCCAATCTGCTCGAAGAAAAAGAAGTTATTAAATCCTCGACTATGTTTTATTTGCTGCTCCGATTTAAACAGGTTGATAATTTGCAGGCAGGTTATTATCGTTTTTCAACTTCCAATACTCCTTTAGAGATCATAAATAAATTGCAGCGGGGAGAAGAAGAACAATTTAAAGTTACTATCCCAGAGGGTTTTACTTTTGAAGAAATATTAAATAGATTTTCTGCTTTAGAGATGCCAGAATATGAAAAGGAAGTTTTGAAAAATGAAATTAACAAAGAACTTTCAAAAATAGAAATAAAAAGAAATTTTAAAATCGAAATTTCTGGATCTGAAAAATTTTATCCTGCAGAAGGTTTTATCATTCCCGATACCTATAATTTTCCTATGAGTTATGATGAACAGGATATAGCAGAGTCGCTAATAAATTACTTTATAGCTCAAAGACAGCCTGTTTTAAAAAAAGCAGCAGATAGTAATTATTCTGCTTATGAACTTTTAATAATTGCTTCCTTAATTGAAAAAGAGGGAAGACTGGCGGCAGAAAATAAATTGATTGCTTCAGTTATCTATAACCGTTTAGAGAGGGGAATGCCCCTGCAGTTGGATGCTACAGTTCAGTATGCACTACCTGCAAGAACAGAAAGAGTACTCTATGAAGACCTAGAAGTTGATTCCCCCTATAATACTTATCTAATAAGTAAGCTGCCTCCTACTCCAATAGCAAATCCGGGTAGACTGGCAGTGGAAGCAGCAATTAATCCTGCCGAAAGTGATTATTTATTTTATTTTGCCCGTGAGGATGGCAGTCATGTTTTTACAGAGAGCTATGAGGAACATCTGCAAAAACAGCGAGAGCTAAATTAATTAATGGCTAGAAATTTAACCAATTTGAAAATAATTGTCTATTAAGCACAAAGGAAGTAGATTATGAAAATTACTAACATTAATAGCAAATTTTCTAAAAGTAAATATATAGATCAGCAATTTGCTGAAATTGAAAAGCACTGTCAGGAAATTAAGATTCCAATAATTGATCGAGATGCAGCTGATTTATTAAAACTGCAGTTGAAACTAAAAAAACCAGAGAAAATTTTAGAAATTGGTACTGCACATGGTTTTTCTACACTTTTACTGGCAAAATACAGTCCGGAAATGTCTGAGATTACAGCAGTGGAATTGGATCCTGGTCGGGCCCAGCAGGCAAATAAAAATTTTTTAAAATTTAATTATCAGGAAAAAATTGACTTAAAGGTTGGAGATGCCTTTGATGTTTTGCTCTATTTAAAAAAAGATTATGACTTTATTTTTCTTGATGCTGCCAAAGGGCAGTATTTTTATCTTTTTGAATATTTAATGGAGCTTTTAGTTCCCGGTGGACTTTTGATTTCGGATAATGTACTTTATAAAGGGAAGGTTCTTGCAGAAGGTAAGGCAGATGCAAAAATTAGAACAATGGTTAAAAATTTAAAAAAATATTTAAAATTAATTATGAACCACCCAGAACTTGATTCAACAATAGTTACCGCAGGTGATGGAGTGGCGATTAGCAGGAGGAAAGATATAAATGAATAAATTAGAACTACTGGCACCAGCTGGAAGTTTAGAAAAATTAAAAACTGCCATTTTATTTGGTGCTGATGCTGTATATTGTGGAGGTTTAAACTTTGGTTTAAGAGCCGGAGCTGACAATTTTACTGTTGAGGAGCTTGCAGAAGGAATAGAATTTGCTCATCAGCGGGATAAAAAAGTATATATGACACTGAATATGATTCCTCATAATAAGGAACTGGCTCAACTTCCAGAATATATAGAACAAATTAAAAAACTTAATTTAGACGCTCTTATAATTTCTGATCCTGGTGTTTTTGCTTTTATCAAAAAAGAAATGCCTAAGATGGAAATTCATATAAGTACTCAGGCCAATAATGTTAACTGGGCTTCTGCTCTTTTCTGGGCAGAACAGGGAGCTGAACGGATAATTCTGGCCCGAGAATTGAGCAGAAATGAGATTGAAGAAATTGCAGACAAAACAGCGGGGAAAGTAGAATTAGAATACTTTGTCCACGGAGCAATGTGTATTTCTTATTCCGGCCGCTGTCTGCTCAGCAACTATTTTGTGGGCCGTGATGCAAATAAGGGAGATTGTGCTCAGTCCTGCCGCTGGAAATATCATCTGGTAGAAGAAAAAAGACCAGGTGAATATTACCCAATTGAAGAAAATGATCAGGGTACTTTTATTATGAACTCCAGAGATTTAAATCTGGCTGAAGAAATTCCAGAACTAATAGAACTGGGTTTAAGCAGTTTAAAAATAGAAGGCAGAATGAAAAGTGTTCATTATACTGCCACAGTTGTGAATACCTATCGACAGCTAATAGATCAGTATTATGAAAATCCTGAAAATTTTGAAACTGATCCGGAGCTTTTAGCAGAACTCAGAAAAATAAGCCACCGCGATTATACTAAAGGTTTTTATTATGGCAAACCGGGAGCCGAAGGACAGAGATACGAAAGTTCTTCTTATTTAAGAACTTACGACTTTATGGGAGTTATCAAGGATTATGATCCTACTCAAAAAGAAGCGGTTGTTGAAGTTAGAAATAAGATTTTTAAAGGTGATCAACTGGAATTAGTAGTTCCCGGACAAAAATCATTTACAATTACTGCTAATTACCTTTTAAATGAAGAGGGAGAAAAAATTGAGGCTGCTCCCCATCCAAAACAGTTAATTAAAATACCTCTTGCTTCAGAAGTTCCTGACGGTTCTCTGCTGAGGCGCCAGAAGGAGAATTAAAATGAAGGATACTTTAAAGCTTAGATATGAAGTTGACCCAAAGGAAATTAATTATATAGATATGATTATTAAAGCTTATGAAGGAATTGGCACCGTTAATGTGGATCACGATAGTCCAGGAGAAATTTGGCTTGATGTTACAGAAGGAACTAAAGCTGAGGTTAAGGAAGTAATGGCAGATCTGGGAGAAAAATTCAAAGTAAAGTTAATTTCTGAAGAGGCTAATTAACTGCTGTGGTTCAAAATTTTCCTCGTGAACCTTGAAATAACAATGATCTCTATAATTGTCTGATGTGTGTTTAAAAATGTAAAATAGGAACATTTGACAATCAGTCAGTAATTGTTTATTATTAAGATGAATCAAATATAATTATTTATAAGTTTATAAGATAGTTTTGTTGGAGAAATTAGAGGAGGAAAATTAAATTATACATTTAACTAGTAGTGTACAAGAGGGAGGTAATTTAAAATGCTGAGTAAAAGCAGAATTTTAATCTCGGTAATGTTACTCCTAATAATGGTGTCTTTTGTCAATCTTGAAAAAGTTGAAGCTCTGGATCTAGCTGAATTTGGAAGCAGAGTGATGAGCAGGGGAGACGAAGGAATAGATGTAGCCGTATTACAGCAGAAGTTAAAGCAATTAAATTATTATAAGGGGAAGTTAGATGGACTATATGGAAGTGGAACAGTAGAAGCAGTAAAGAAATTTCAGAGAGATAATGGACTTAAGGTAGATGGTGTTTTTGGAGAGAGTTCCTTTAAGGTAATTCCTAATTTAAAAGCGGAATTAAATTATAACATATCACGAGATGATATAATTTTACTGGCCAGAATTATTCACGGAGAGGCTAGAGGTGAAGACTTTAAAGGTAAGGTAGCTATAGGTTCTGTAATTTTAAATAGAATTAATAGTAATCAATTCCCCAATTCAATTAGAGATGTTATTTTACAGAAGGGACAGTTTAGCAGTTTGATGGATGGTCAGGCTTATTACTATCCCGGGGAAGAAGAACTACAGGCAGCAAGAGCAGCTTTACTTGGATATGATCCAACTTTGGGATCTGTTTATTTTTATAATCCTGAAATTGCAACTAACACGGCCTGGATATCACGCCGTAATTTTGTGACCAGAATTGGAGATCATGTATTTTTAAGGTAATTTTAAAGACTGTTAGAATATATATTAATTAAATCAAAAAAATATGATTATAAAAAAAGAATAGCACCGGCTAAGGTGCTATTTTTTTAGAAATTGATATCCAATTTTTGTTATTTGGGTAAGAATTTATTTTTCTTCCTGTAATTCCTTCATGTTATCCATACATTCACCACAGATTGTTCTACCTTTATATTCGATAGTGTCATCTGCACTGCCGCAGAAAATACATGCTGGCTCATATTTTTTGAGAATTATTTTTTCTTCATCAACGAAGATTTCCATTGGGTCTTTTTTATTGATATTCATTGTTTTTCTGAGTTCGATTGGAATTACCATTCTACCCAAATCATCAATTTTACGGACGATACCAGTAGATTTCATATTAATTCTCCTTTCATAACAAATTTCGACAAATTATTCTTGTTTATTACATTATATAATCAATTAGAACTATAGTCAATACCCAAATGTTATTTTTTAAAGTAAAAAATGGATATTTAAGCGAAAAAATTCAAAAAACTTATTAATATTTGTTTAAATATGTGATAAAATATAAATAGTCATCTAAAATGAGGTGTTTTTAATGGAGAAATTAAAAGAAAAGTTTAAAAGAAAGTTAGCAGAAAACAATTATAAACTAACAAAACAAAGAGAAATTATACTGGATACAATTCTCGAAAGAGAGAACTGGCATTTTACTGCTGAGGATCTTTTTGCAGCTGCAAGAAAAAAAGACAGGGATATAGGTATGGCGACAATTTATAGAACTCTAGAATTAATGCAGAATTTAGATATCGTGCATGTGCTTGATTTTAATGACGATTCCAGAAAATATGAGATATATTTAGAAGAAGCTCATCATCATCATTTGATTTGTAAGGGCTGTGGTAAGCTGATTGAGTTTAGTGATCAGGATATTGATTATTTTGAATCAGAACTGGAAGAAAAATATGATTTTGAAATTACAGAACACAAATTAAGATTTTACGGATATTGTAATGAATGTAAAGAAAACAATTAAGAAAAAAGGGATTTTTTGATCAATAGAGAATATTATATATAGCAGCAAAGAGAGGTAGGTTGAGCTATGGAAGAAACAAAACAGTGTTTAAAAGATTTAATTGTTTTTCAGAATCTAGATCCAGAAGAATTAGAACTTTTATGTCAAAATTCTTATGCCAAAGTTTACGAAAAAGATGAGGTTATCTTTTTTGAAAATGACAGTGTAAAAAAATTATATTTATTAATAAACGGGAAGGTTAAACTTTCTATGCTATCTGCAGAAGGGAAAGAAAAAGTGCTGACAATTCTGCAGGAGGGAGATATTTTTGGTGAGCTTTCTCTATTTGATGAGGATCCTCATCCACTTACCGCTGAAGTGATGGAAGATGCTCGTTTGTTAATCATTCCCTGGAATGAAATGGAAAAAATGATTATTAAAAGACCTTCTCTGGCAATTAAAATTATTGAAGCACTATCTAAAAAGACAAGACTTTTAACCAGTCAGGTTAGAGAATTGGTGTTTCAGGATGCTGCCGGAAGACTGGCCAGTTTGATTTCGCGTCTGGCAGAGGATTTTGGTCGTGAAATTGAAGAAGGAACAGTTATTGATTTAGTTTTAACACACCAGGAGATTGCCAATTTAATTGGTTCTTCCCGGGTTACAGTTACTAAGTTGATCAATAAGTTTATAGATGATGGTATGATTACAATTAAAAAAAGAAAAATTATTATTACAGACTTCGAGTCACTGGGAGAAAGACTGCAGACAATTTTTTAACTTCCAGCTGGGGATAATTCCTGTGGTCTGAAATAATACATAATAGACACGCTGGCAGAATCATTCTGGCGTGTTTTGATTTTTTTAATATTTTTAATTTAAGATTTTAGGAGGTAGAAGATGAGTATTTTTATACCTAATAGTGAAACAAAATTATATGGTTTACTGGGTAAAACACTGAGCCATTCTATTTCTCCATCTCTACATAATAATGGTTTTAGAGATTTAGGGATTAACGCAATTTATTTGATGCTGGAGACTAAGGATCAGGGCCTGGAGGAATATATTGATTCCTTAAAAAACTTAGGCTTTGACGGCTGGAATGTGACTATCCCTCATAAAGAGAGTATTATACCATATTTAAATGGTTTTTCTTCTCTGGCTCGAGCAGCAGGAGCAGTGAATACCGTTTTAAATAGAAAAGGAAGATTAACCGGCTATAATACTGATGTTATTGGATTTCAGCGCCAGATTGAGGAATCTGGTGTTAAAGCTAAAAATAAAAGAGCGGTTGTTATTGGCGCAGGTGGAGCTGCGAGAGCAGTTATTGCCGCTATGGTTCAGCTTGACCTGGCGGATATTACTATTATTAACCGGACAGTGGAAAATGCGGAAGAGCTGGCAAAACTTTTTAGGGAAGAAAATGCTAAGCAAAACTTTGATTTCTGCAGTCTGGATGAGCAGGAATATGCAGAACCATTAAAAGCAGCAGATCTGGTGGTTGATACAACTCCGGTTGGGATGTATAGTAATAATATTGAGAATATAGTAATCAATCCTGATTATCTGCACGAAGATCAGCTGGTTATAGATTTAGTCTATAATCCGCTAAAGACTGAGATTTTAAAGGAAGCAGAAAAAAGAGGAGCTCAGATTGGAAATGGACTGCCGACTCTAATTTATCAGGCAGAAGCTTCATTTAAACTCTGGACACAGGAGATGCCGCCCAAGAAAAAGTGGTATCAAATAGCAGAAGCAGCAGTAGAAAAAATAGAATCCAAAAAAAATAATTCTGACGAATAGTTATCAATTTATATCTATTATACATTAACTAATGTATAATAGATTTAGGCAATAATTTATTAAAATAGCATAAAAAAGCAAAACAGTCGAAAGTCTGTGACGCAAAAACATAAGTCTAAGGGAGAATTTCCTATGATTGTTATGTCTGCCTCAGCTTTAAAATTGCCAGTGAGATATACTTAATGGCAATTTTTTGCATTATAAGTTTAATCTATTTTAATAGTATAAATAGAATAAAGCAGGAATAATTATTCTTTTGACAAATATTAGTATATTGATACTAAATAATGACAAATTTCGATAATAATACTGGAGGTGAGGAAATGACAGCGCAAAACAGGAAAAAATTAGGAGAACTTCTAGTAGATCATGAATATATAAGCAGAGAACAATTACAGGAAGCTCTAGATATATTAAAAA
This sequence comes from Halanaerobium sp., assembly GCA_041694515.1. Classification (GTDB taxonomy): domain Bacteria; phylum Bacillota; class Halanaerobiia; order Halanaerobiales; family Halanaerobiaceae; genus Halanaerobium. The sequence continues at coordinate 5,244 of JASMSZ010000055.1, read as the reverse complement.
ATACAGATAAAAAAATTGGAGAAATTTTAGTTGAACTTGGTTATGTGAAGGAAAAAGATTTGATAGAAGTTTTAGAGTTTCAGCGGGGTATACCTCATGCAGATCTTGATAAATATTTCTTTGATCCTTCTTTAGCAGAATTAATACCCGAAAATATAGCCAGACGTTATTTAGCAGTTCCGATTGAAAAAAGTGATCAGGGTAAATTAAAAGTTGTGATGGCTGATCCAACTGATTTAGTTGCTGTAGATGATATAGAAATGTTGAGCGATCTGAGTGTGGTCCCACTTTATGGAGCTCCCAATCAAATTCGTGCGTCAATTGACAGGCTATATGGTAATGATGACATCGATATTTCTAATATTTTTGAAGATTTTAATCTTGAGGAAATCGCAGATGTTTCGGATAATCAAGATGAAGAGATTTACGAAGAAGAAGAGCTTCGGGAAATGGTAGATGAAGCACCAATTATTAAACTGGCCAATTATATTATCAGTAAGGCTTATCAAAAAGGAGCAAGTGATATTCACATTGAACCCGAGGATGATAAAATTAGAGTTCGTTTTAGAATAGATGGGGTTTTAAAAAAGGAGATGACAGCTCCTAAATCTTCACATCGTGCTTTAGTTTCCAGAATTAAAATTATAGCTAATCTGGATATTACTGAACATCGAGTTCCTCAGGACGGAAGAATCAAAATGATTTTTAAGGGTGAAAAGCTTGATATGCGTGTTTCTACCCTGCCGACAATTAAGGGAGAAAAGATAGTTATTCGTCTTTTAGCCCAGAATACAAACCTTTTAGATCTGGATAATTTGGGTCTATCAGATTATAACAGAAAAAAAATAGGACAGTTAATTAAAAAACCAAATGGAGTTTTATTATTAACAGGACCTACAGGTAGTGGTAAATCGACTACACTCTTTGCTGCTTTAAATGAACTCAACAGTCCTCAGATTAATATGGTTACAATAGAGGATCCGGTTGAGTATCAAATTGCCGGTATTAATCAGGTCCAGGCAAAAGAAAAATCAGGCTTAACTTTTGCTAAAACCTTACGTTCGATTTTAAGGCAGGATCCAGATATCATAATGATTGGTGAGATGCGGGATCAGGAAACTGCAGAAATCGCTGTCCGATCTGCTTTAACAGGACATCTTGTGTTCAGTACTCTCCATACAAATGATGCTGTGAGTTCTATCACCAGATTAATTGATATGGGTTTAGCTCCTTATCTAGTAGCAGCTTCTTTAAATGGTGTTGTTGCTCAGAGACTTGTGCGCAGACTCTGTCCCCACTGTAAAGAAAAAAGAAAAATTGAGAAAACTGATTTAAAATATTTAAATGATCCTGATATTGAAGAGGCATATTTTGCAGTTGGCTGTGAAAAATGTAATAATACCGGCTATGATGGACGACTGGCAATTCAGGAAATTTTTGAAATTGATAGTCAGGTAAAAGAAATGATCAGTGAAAATCTTGCCAAAGAAAAAATTGCTGAATATGCTAAAAGTAAGGGAATGGTAACTTTAAAAGAAGATGGAGTTGCAAAAATTAAAGCCGGAGAAACCGATGTTTCAGAATTAGAAAGAATAATTTATTAAAGCTAGATTGGAGAGTGGTCTTATTGGAATTTGATAAGTTATTAAAAATAGTATCTCAGGATGATCAGATTTCTGACCTTCATTTAACGGTTTTTTCTCCTCCCTATATTCGTAAAAACGGAAAATTAAAACCCTACGAAAAATATAATGGAGAATTAACTGTTGAAGATACTGAAAAATTAGCTAAAGAAATGATGAATGAGAAACAGTATAAAGAATTTAAGGAAAAAGGAGAATTAGATTTTTCTTATAGAATACCGGGTACTTCAAGATTTCGGGTTAACGCATATCATCAAAGAGGTAGTGTAGGAATAGCATTGAGGATTATTCCTAATGAAGTCCCTACAATTGATGAGATGGGATTACCTGAAGTTTTCAAAAAGCTTGCCGGTCAAAGAATGGGATTAATCTTAAGTACCGGACCTACTGGAAGCGGTAAATCTACAACCCAGGCAGCAATCATTAATGAGATCAATCAAAATCGTCAATCTCATATTATGACTTTAGAGGATCCAATAGAATATCTGCATAAACATAACAAAAGCCTGGTCCATCAGCGCGAAGTGGGCAGTGATACTAATAATTTTAAAAGAGGATTAAGAGCCTGTCTGCGTCAGGATCCAGATGTGATTCTGGTCGGTGAAATGCGAGACTTAGAAACCATCCAGATTGCACTGGAGGCAGCAGAAACTGGTCATTTAGTTCTGGCCACGCTGCACACTAATAGTGCTCCTGCTACTATTGATCGGATTATAGATGTTTTTCCATCAGGACAGCAGGGTCAGATTAAAATCCAGCTGGCTTCAGTATTAAGTGCGGTTATTGCTCAGCAGTTAATACCTACTAAGGATCAGAATGGCCGGGCGGCCGCTTTTGAGATTATGATGGCTACTTCGGCTATCAGAAATATAATTAGAGAAGGAAAGACAAATCAGATTTATTCTGCTATTCAGACAGGCGGTCGCTACAATATGGTTACTATGGATAATTCGCTTTTAAAATTATATCAGCGGGGAAAGATTTCTAAGGAATCAGTTTTACATCACTGTAATGATATAAAATATGTGAATGAAAAATTGCGTTAAATTTAAGTAAAGAAATAAGGGAGGTACAAAATGGCACAACTTTATAGTTACAAAGCTCGCGGTCAGTCAGGCCAGATTTTAAATGGCAGTATTGAAGCAGCCAGTAAAAAAGATGCAGCAAAAGAGCTGCGGGATAAAAACTTATATGCTGTTTCAATTGAGGAAAGTGAAGACAGGAAAAAGCAGGAAAAAGCATCTAAATTTTCGCTTGCTATGGATATTTCAGAGATAAATATTTTTGGCGGCGGCTATAAGGTTTCGGAGCTGGCTAATTTTGCGCAGAGGCTTTCTGTTTTGATTGCGGCAGGAATCCCACTTGTCAGATCACTGAGTATTATTAAAAATCAGTCCAATGCAAAACACGAAAAGGAAATGTTAGACCAACTATTAGCCAATGTGGAGGCAGGAGAAACTTTATCCTCTGCTTTACAGGAACATCCTAAATATTTTCCTAAACTTTTTATTCATCTAATCAAAGCAGGAGAAACCGGTGGAGTTTTAGATGAAGTATTATCAGAATTAGTAGAATATTACCGCAAACGAGATAAAATAAATAAAGAAGTTAAATCTGCTTTATACTATCCGATTACGATAGTTATTGTGGCTATAGCAGCTGTCTTTATCTTGATGGGTTTTGTACTTCCTAATATTTTAGAGATGCTGGTTGGATTTGGAGGAGAAATTCCGCTGCCAACTCAAATCTTAATTTTTGTCAGTAATATTATTTCTTCATACTGGTGGGCAATCTTAATTGCTGCAGCTGGAGCAGGATTTTTACTTAATTCTTATCTTAAAACTCCAAAAGGTAAATTAAGAAAAGATAAATTATTATTAAAAATACCTGTGATTGGTGATTTAATCAGAAAGGTGGTTATTGCCAGATTTGCAAGTACTATGTCACTTTTAATTAAAAGTGGTGTTAATATTATTAATGCTTTACCTGTTATTGAAGAAGTTGTAGATAATGAAGTTTTTGCAGATGTTTTATTAGAAACCAGAATGAGAGTTAGAGAGGGATCAACACTTTCGGAACCGATTAAGCAGAGCGGAGAATTTCCACCAATGGTAGTCCAGATGCTAAAAGTTGGGGAAGAAAGTGGTAATATAGAGGATATGTTGAATAAAATATCCGATTATTATGACATGGAAGTTGCAAATGCAATTGAAGGCAGTATTTCTTTAATTGAGCCGGTAATGATTATTATTTTAGCTGTCATTGTCGGTGGAATTGTAGCTTCAATTATTTTACCGCTGTTCAGTATTTACAGTAATTTCTAAGCTAAAAAAGGGGGTGAAGGACTTAAAAGAAGAGCTTGTAGTTGAAATTTTAGTTAATTTTTTAACAAAATGAGGAGGAATAAAAAATGAAGAAAATAAGAGATATTTTAAAAAGAAATGAAGGTTTTACTTTAATTGAGTTGTTAATTGTTATTGCTATTATTGGTGTGCTGGCAGCAATAGCTGTGCCGAATTTAACGGGATTGGGAGATGGTGCAAATGAAGAAGCTGTTAGGGCAAATATGAGAACTTTAGCTGTTGAAATTGAATCTCATAGGGCAAATGGTGATAATTTCAGTTTAGAAAATTATAATGGTTGGAATGAGTTAAATAATATGGATAGTATTTCAGTTAATAATAATGGTGAGAACACATATGATGGATACAACATTGTAGTAGAAGAAAATAATGGTGACTTTTCATATACACTAAGTTCAGGAGGTCAAATCACAACAGGTGGAACTATTACTACTGGTGATTAATAAAATTAATGATTCTTTAAGTTTTATAATCTTAATTGGGAAGGGCGATTAATATTGAGTTTAAAAAATATAATTAAAGATATTAATCTTGCTCTTTTTATATTTATTACATCTTTAATTATTTATATAGTAAGATGTCATTTAGTAATGTTAGATGGTAAAGTAACACAATTTTGGGGCAGTTTCATTAATCTTGATTTCTATTCATACTACAAAATGATATTTTTCTTAACTGCCTCATTTTTTCTTTTAATTACTTTTCTTAAATATGTTGATTTAAACGGAATCAAAAAGACAAATTATTATCTTCCAGCAGCTGTTTACAGTATTTTCGCTGTAATATCATCATTTAAGGCAGAATATAAAGAAATAGTGATTAAAGGTTTTCCGGATCGCTATGAAAATATATTTGTTTTACTGGGATATTTACTGCTGGTGGTAGCGGCAGTTAATATAGTTGACAATAAAAAATCATTTAAACTGATTTTAAATGCTCTATTTATATCAGCTTTTATTTTATCTATTCACGGCATACTTCAGTTTTATAATTATGATCTATTTGCCACTGAATTTGGTAGAAAATTAATTACACCTGATGGACTGGATTTTTTTGTAGATCGTTTGAGTTTTGTCGGTAAAAGAGTAATTTATTCTACAATGTATAATCCTAATTATGTGGGAAGTTATGCTTCAATGCTGGTTATTTTAGTTTTAGGTTTATACAGCAGTTCGCAGGATAAGAAAAAAACATTTCTATTAGGAATATTCAGTACTTTATTATTTGCTTTTTTAATT
>JASMSZ010000054.1:0-75198 GCA_041694515.1 Halanaerobium sp. | reverse complement strand
TCTGGAAATACCTGACAGTGGAAAAATTTCAATTGCAGGTCAGACTGTAGCTGGAGACCATAAATTTAGAGCAGCAGAAAAAAGAGAAGTGGGAATGGTTTTTCAGGATTATGCCCTTTTTCCCCATTTGAGTGTGGAAAAAAATATTGCTTTTGGAATCGATCATTTAAGTAAAGATAGGAGAAAAGCCCGGGTCAAAAAACTTCTAAAACTGGTAAATTTAGAAGGTTTCGAAAAACGCTATCCCCATCAATTATCTGGTGGACAGCAGCAGCGGATTGCTCTGGCTAGAACTTTAGCTCCGGGACCAGAACTTCTGCTCTTAGATGAACCATTTAGCAATCTGGATGCCGAGTTGAAGGACAAGATTAGACGAGAGTTAAATGAAATCATTAAAAAAGTCGGAGTCACAACTATTTTAGTTTCTCATGATAGAGAAGATGCAAAATTTATGCAGGCCAGAGAGATTTTGATGAATTTATAAAATAAAGAGCTAAATCTTATTAATAATGATTACTAATTGTTATTATAACAGGCTTGATAAACAATTTTTTAAAAAAATATCTTGACAAAAACAAGATAGTTATATATAATTTTAATTGAAGTTGAGAATTGTTTTCAATTAAATACTGAAATAAATTATTTTTTTATAATGATTTTAGGTTAACCTAAAAGTTGGGGGAATTACTTTGGAAGCTAAAATTACTTTGTCAGAATCAATGGAAGATTATCTGGAAGCTATTTTCAATTTAATTAAAGAAAATGGCTCGGCCCGGGTAACAGATATTGCAAATTCGCTGGGGATTGCAGCTTCTTCTGTTAATCAGGGTTTAAAAAAATTAAATGAGCAGGGGCTGATTACACAGCAGAAATATGGACCGATTAAATTAACTCAAATTGGTGTGCAGGCAGCAGAAAAAGTAAACTGTAAACATCAGATTTTATATCTTTTTTTACACAAAACTCTTGGAGTTGAAGCGAAGACTGCTGATCAGGATGCCTGCAGTATTGAACATGTCTTAAGTCAGGAAAGTTTCGAAAAAATGGTTGATTATCTAATCAAAAATAATTATATAGAAGAACAGAGTTGTGCTTTTAAATTTATGGAGAACGAGGAGGAAGAAAAAATGGCAGCTAAAGAATTGATGTTAGCTAGCATGAGTGTTGGGTCAAAGGGGGAAGTGCTTAGGATTGAGTCTAAGGGTCGTTTAAAAAGAAAATTGATGGATATGGGTTTAAATAGAGGTGCCAGAGTGGAAGTTAAAGGCAGGGCACCAATGGGAGATCCGATTGAAGTTAAGGTTAGAGGTTATAGTTTGAGTTTACGCCAGGATGAAGCGGAAGAGATTCTGGTAAAGGAGGTTTAAAGGTGATGCCTTTAGCAATGTTAAGACCGGGTGAGACAGCCTGTATCACAGAGATTATTGGTGGGAGAACAGCAAGAGCTAAACTGACAGATATGGGATTTGTAAGTGGCAAATCAGTTAAGATTCACAGAAGTTCTGGCGGCTCCTTAATTGTGGGAATTGGAGATAATAGAATTGCACTTGGTAGAGGAATGGCACATAAAGTAATAGTAAATACAGGAGGATGTGAAAATTAATGGCTTTAAATAAAAGGGAAAGAAAAAATACAGAGCTTAAAGTTGCTTTAGCAGGAAATCCAAACTCTGGTAAAACAACGATGTTCAATGAATTAACAGGTTCCAGACAGCACGTTGGAAACTGGCCTGGAGTAACAGTCGAAAAGAAAATAGGTCGTGCATTTTATCAGGATTATTCACTGGAAGTAATTGATCTTCCCGGCACATATTCTCTGGGGGCATATTCGGAAGATGAAGTAGTAGCACGTGATTTTCTGACAGCTGGAGATTATGATGTAGTCTTAAATATTATCAACTCTGCTAACCTGGACCGGAATCTCTATTTTACAGTTCAGTTATTAGAAATGGGAGTAGATTTAATTGCAGTTTTAAATATGGCTGATGAGGCTGAGAAAAAAGGAATTAAAATTGATAAAAATAAATTAAGTCAGCTGCTGGGGACACCTGTAGTAGAAACTGTAGCCAGCCGGGGTAGAGGAATTGATAATCTTTTAGAACAGACTATTCAAAATAGAGATTTAGCAGAAGTTTCCTTAAAGATTGACTACGGCAGCGAAATTGAAGATCTGATTAGTGAAGTAGAAGAAATGCTTAAGCAGTATGACTTTTCTCAACAGATCAATCAGCGCTGGGCTGCAGTCAAGTTAATTGAGCATGATCCTGAAGCTTTAAAATTACTGGAAAGAGAAGTTGGAGCCTCAAAGGCTAAAAAGATAAAGAGTTTAATTGCAGAGAGAGAGCTTAAGGCGGAAGATGATTTTGATAATATTATAATTGATAGGAAATATGAATTTATAAATGAAGTTATAGCCGAAAGTGTTAAAAGACCTGCAGCAGATGAAGAGCCCGAAAATGTTTCCGACAAAATTGATGCAGTTGTAACTAATAAATATCTTGGTATTCCGATTTTTATGGCTGTAATGTGGGCAATTTTCAAATTCACCTTTACCCTTGGTGATCCGTTAATTGGATATATCGAAACCTTTTTTGAAATAGCCGGCGGCTGGATTGGAAGTCAGCTTTTAGAAATTGGAGTTTCACCCCTGATTTCTTCCTTTATAACTGATGGAATTATTGGTGGTGTAGGTTCGGTACTGGTCTTTATACCAAATATCTTTTTGCTATTTCTGGCAATTGGTGTTTTAGAAGACAGTGGTTATATGTCCAGAGCCGCTTATGTGATGGATAAGGTAATGAGCAAATTAGGACTGCATGGTAAGTCATTTATTCCGATGATTGTTGGTTTTGGCTGTAATGTTCCGGGAGTTATGGCGACCAGAACTTTAGACAGTAAACGTGATCGCATTATTTCAATCTTAATTAATCCACTGATGTCCTGTTCAGCCAGACTTCCTGTTTATGTTGTCTTTGCCGGAGCTTTATTTTCAAGTCATGCAAGTACTGTGGTTTTCTCACTTTATATAATGGGTATTGTGATGGCAGTAATTATGGCCGGTATTTTCAACAAAATATTATTTAAAGGTGAGCGTTCTCATTTTGTAATGGAACTGCCTCCCTATCGTTTTCCTACACTAAAAGGTGTAATTATTCATATGTGGGAAAAGGTAGGAGCCTTCCTCAAAAAAGCAGGAACAATAATTTTCTCAGTTGTTGTTTTAATCTGGGTTTTAGCTAATTTGCCTTTAGGGGTAGAATATGCATCTGCAGAAAGCTTTATCGGTCAGTTTGGTCAGCTGGCAGCTCCAATTTTTGCTCCCTTAGGATTTGGAAGCTGGCAGGCAGCAGCTTCACTGGTCTTTGGTATTCTGGCAAAGGAAGTAATTGTTGGCACTTTAGGAGTTGTTTATGCAGCAGGAGAAGGCGGCTTAAGAACAGCCCTGCTGGCCAATTTTACTCCTCTGGCAGCTTACTCCTTCCTGACAATGGTACTTTTATATACCCCGTGTATTGCAACACTGGGAGCAATTAAATCTGAAACTCAAAGCTGGAAGTGGACCTTAGTCACAGCTTCATATCTCTTTGTTTTAGCCTGGATAACAGCCTTTGTGGTTTATCAGGGTGGTCTGCTGCTTGGAATTGGTGTTTAAATTAAGTGAAGTTTAAATGTAATTAATTGTATTGGTGACTGTTTATGTTAGTTAAACTGAATTCAAGCTTTTTAGTTTAAGGAGGTTAAGAAAATTATGGAATATTTATTCCTGGGGTTTTTAGGGCTCGGCAGTCTTTATTATATAGGAAAAAAGGTTTATGGTGGAATCAAAGGTACTGATAGTCCCTGTGCTGGCTGCAGTGATAGTGATTGTCCGGTATCTGATGGAAAAGAATATAACTTTGATGAGATTGTAAAAGATGATTAATATATAAAACATATAGGTACCAGGTACAAATAGGCCTATTTGTACCTGGTACCTATAAATAAAAAGAGAAAGGAAGTTATCTATGCCCGCCGCAGCTGGTCTGTTATTTATAAAAAACCGGATTCCTGGTTAAGATTAGTGGGAATCCGGTTTTATTATTTAATAAAGAGTGTCCATTTTGCTGAATAAAATCTATTTCCAACATTTTCCAAGTACCCGGTACTATTTAGACTGCCTGTTCCTGAACCATAACTTCTTCCTCAAACTGAGTGCTGTTAATCCTGACAATATAAATTCCCATAGTTATAACTGCGATAATAATTCCTGCAGTGACTGAGAAGGTATAAGGTAACTGGAAGCCTTCTGGTGCATAAAGGATATAAGTAGAAGAAACACCTGTCATAAAGAAAGCTGGAATTGAGGCAATCCAGTGATTTTTACCGTGTTTGGCAAGCCAGACTGCACCGGCCCATAAAACAACCATGGCCACTGTCTGATTTGACCAGGCAAAATAGCGCCATAAAGCATCAAAGTTAATCTGAGATAGGGCTCCACCAACGATAAAAATTGGAATAGCCAGCATTAATCTGTTTTTAATTGATTTCTGTTCTAAACCGAATATATCAGATAAAGTTAAACGCACACTTCTAAAAGCAGTATCTCCAGAAGTGATTGGAGCTGCAATTACACCTAACATTGCCAGAACTCCACCAACAGCTCCCATCATTGTACCTGTAATCTCGTGGACGACACCGGCCGGTCCACCAAGAGAACTCAAGGCACCATTTAAACCGCCAGTTCCCTGGAAGAATGTCATAGCTGCAGCCGCCCAGATTAAAGCAACAATTCCTTCCGCCACCATTGCCCCATAAAAAATACGGCGACCTTCTTTTTCATTTGTTGTACAGCGGGCCATAATTGGTGATTGGGTTGAGTGGAAACCACTGATTGCGCCACAAGCGATTGTTACAAATAATAAAGGCCACATTGGTAATTCACCAGGGTGCAGATTGTTTAAAGCAATATTTGGAATATTATAATCTCCAAAAATCAATCCTCCACCAACACCCAGAGCCATAATTAACAGTGCACCGCCAAAGATTGGATATAATTTACCTATTATCTGATCAACGGGTAAAAAAGTAGCAATAAAATAGTAACCCAGAATAATAATCAGCCAGATATTAACCCCCATAAAGCCAGGTGTTAAGTTAGCTAAAAGCATAGCCGGTCCGGTCATAAAAACAGTTCCCACTAAAACTAAAAGCACAATACTAAAGACTCTCATAATCTGTCTGATTGTTCCACCAAGATTTTCTCCGATAATCTCAGAGATTGAGGCTCCACCAGAGCGGATAGAAAGCATTCCGGAAAGATAATCGTGGACACCACCGGCAAAAATTGTACCAAGAACTATCCAGAGAAAAGCACTTGGTCCCCATAAAGCACCGGCAATTGCACCAAAGATTGGTCCTAAACCGGCAATGTTTAAAAACTGAATTAAAAATGCCTTTTTCCAGTCCATTGCTATGTAGTCTACACCATCCTCCATAGAAACTGCAGGAGTTTCCCGTTCTAATTGTGAATCAAAGATGTTGTCTACGATTTTCCCATAAGTAAAATAACCAATAATTAATACAGCTAAAGAAATAAGAAAAGATATCATTAAATATAACCCCCTAATAAATTTTTATTACATTTCAATTATACATGGATTCAGAGGTTATAGGAGGATTTTTAACTGAATTGTAAAAATATTATACTCAATTGCATTATTTGAGATTTAATAGTTTATTTATCTGCTCAACCTTTGAACGACTAACTGGAATTTTATGTTCCGAAAAATCTTCCATTAAAACCTGATATTTACCTTTAAACCAGGGGATAACTGCCTTAATATGTCTCAAATTAACAATATAACTTTTATGAATCCGGAAAAACTGTTCCGGCAGCATTTTTTCTAATTCCTTAAGCTGAAACCCTGTCATATAAGATTTTTTGTGACAGTGAGCCCAGACCTTCTTTTCTTTTGTGGAAAAATAGTAAATATCCGCAAAATTGAGCATTAGATAATAATCTTTTTCCATCACCGCAATTTTATTTAAGCATTCTTTTTGTTTTGAACTATTAAGATTTGCAAATAAATTTTCCAGCTGCTGATTAAAATCAGTATTCTTTTTAATTTCTTTTTTTGCCCGTGCTAAACTTTCTTCCAGCCGCTGGTCACTGATTGGTTTTAATAAATAATCAACAGCAGAAAGCCGAAAAGCTTCTACTGCATATTCATCATAGGCGGTAGTAAAAATGATATAGAGAGCAGTTTTTTGCTGTTTTAAGATTCGGGCTATTTCGATTCCGCTTTTACCCGGGATCTGAATATCTAAAAAAAGTAAATCAATTTTATTTTTCTGTAAAATTTCAAAAGCTTTTTTGCCATCTGCTATTTCGTAAAGAACTTCAAAGTCAGGATCTTCTTCAATTAGAAATTTTAACTCATCTCTGGCCAATTTTTCGTCTTCGACAATCATTGTTTTGATCATCAGTTTGCTTTTCTCCTTTCAAAAAGAAACTCAGAAGGAATGCTGATTATATTTTGAGTACCTCTACCGGGTGCAGATTTAATTTTGAAATCTGCATTACTGCCGTAAACAGAATATAATCTCTCTTTTATATTATTGATTCCTATGCGATTATTATTTCCATTTTCAATCTCAGCAATTTTTGCTTCAGTTATTCCCGGCCCATTATCTTCAATCCTGATCTGGAGCTGACCACCTGTTTTTTGAGCACTTACAATAATCTGGCCTCCTTTTTCCTGAGGGTAAATTCCATGTTTAATAGAGTTTTCAACTAAAGGTTGAATAATAAAAGGTGGAATAATAGTATCTTTTAATTTGGCTGGAACTTTCCATTTAACCTGCAGTCTTTTGTCCAGTCTTGCTTTTTCTATACTTAAATAATCCTGACAGAACTCAATTTCTTCCTCTAAAGTTATTTGATAAACATTCCTTTTTAGAGTTCGGCGGAAGATGCCTGCCAGTTTTATCAGCAGTTCTCGGGCCTGCCCGGGCTGAGTTCTGCAGGAAGCAGCAATTGCATTAAGTGAGTTGAAAAGGAAATGTGGATTAACCTGAGCCTGGAGAGCTTTTAATTCAGCTTCACTCTTAAGTTCAGCCTGTTTTGATAATTTGGCCAGCTTAATTTGAGTTGCCAGCAGGTTAGAAATTCCTTCTGCTAGTTTAATATCCAGCACAGTTATTTTTTGATTACAGCGATATAATTTGAGCAGTCCATAAACACTGTTTTCAATTTTTAAAGGAGTAATTACAGCATCAGTTAATTGACATCCCTGATGATTACAGTTAATTTCCTTTTTATTATCAATCAGGATAGACTTTTTTTCCTCGATTGCTCTGCGGCTGGCTTCGGTTTTGATTTCTTCACCAGCAAGATGATGATCTTCTCCGGTACCGGTAAAAGCCAGGACCGTTTCTTTATCAGTTATAGAAACTGCATCAACCTGGCTTTCTTTTTTGATCATCTTAATAATCTCTACAGCAGCTTTCTGGTCAAGACCATCTTGCAGTAGCGGTAAGGAGCGGTCAGCTATAGAAAGCACTTTCTCTGCCTGTAAAGCTCTGATTTTTTGATTATCTTCCTTAACTTTATTCAAAATACTGATGAAAATTGCTATTCCCAGACTGTTGCTTAAAATCATTGGGATGGCAATGATTTTAACTAATTCTACAGCCTGAGCCGGAGGGCGGCTGAAAAGAACCACGATGATCATTTCCACCGTTAAGGCAAAAGTTCCAATTAAAAATCCATTTTTAAAATTTATCTCATTATTGCGGTACTTTTTATAAAAAAGTCCCCCAATTAATCCACTGCTTGTTGTACCTATGGCACAGGCTAAAGCTGTAAAACCACCCAGAGAAAAACGGTGGAGACCTGCTATTAAACCTGCTGTAAGTCCGACAAGAGGACCACCTAAAATTCCACCCATCAGGGCACCAATAGCTCTAATATTGGCATAGGCATCCATAATAATGATTCCTAAAAATGTACCCATAATTGATAAAATTGCAAAAAAGATAGTTAAAAATATTTTTTCATATTTATTAAAATTATCAGTAAAAATATGTTTTACACTATTGAGACGACTTAAAATATAGGCAAAAGTTACTATCACACTCATGCTTTTGAAAAGGGTAAATAATAATCCTAAAATTCTGCTGTTATACATAATACCTCCTTTAAAAGTCTTAGTCCACTTCTAAATTAATAATACTACAATAGATTTATTTATTCAAATAATGATTTATTGTGTTTTAATTCACTTGTACCAGGTACCATAAAACGATTTAGGTACCTGGTACCTAACCTTGATTGCTATTATTTAACTGAATTGATATACTAAAAGATATAGAATAAAATATATGTTATCAACAGAGAAAAAGAATATCAATTAATTTAAATACGGGAGAGAACAGTAGTGCTCAAAATAGTAATTATCATAAATGATGTAATAGAAAAAAATAAAATAAAATCTCATCTTAATCGAGCTAAAAGAAAAATAACAGATTTTGATTTTGAGCTGGTTAAAGAATTTGATGATAGCCGTCAGGCGGTTAATTTTCTTTACCAGAATTTGGATATAGATATAATAATAGTAGAAAATGCTATAGGAAAAGTGTTTTCTGGACTTAATTTAGTAATGCTGGCAGAAAAAGAGTTCCCCGGGACAAGTTTAATACTTCTCAATGAGCCGGGCACTGAGCTTGAACTTGATTTTAGAAATGTCAGTAATCTGACTGCTATTTTAAATAAAAGGGAAAGTTATTCTACTTTCAGTAATCTGTTATTATTAACTTTTTTAAAACAGAAACATAAAAATGAAGAATCCAGAAAAAAAGAAAAAAAGTTGAATGATTATCGGACAATTATTGATCATACACATGATGCAATCTTTTTGCTGGAAGTGGATTGTGACGAAAATTTTTATTATAAGCGAATTAATGGTACTCATCAGCGTTTAACTGCACTAAACAATGAGGAGATTCAGGGGAAGAGGACCGCAGAAATTTTTGGAGAAGAGGTTGCAGAAGAATTAGAGGAAAACTACCGCAGATGTTTAAGAAAAAAAGGGCGAATTAACTATACTGAAAAATTGAAATTTCCGGCCGGTCAAAAATACTGGCAGACAACATTATATCCGGTTGTCCGAAATGGAAGAGTAGAAGAAATTGTTGGAGCTTCCTATGATATAACAGATATGGAGGCCAAACAGCAGAGATTGGATTATATTAAAAGACACGATAGACTGACCGGGCTTTACAATAAAGAATATTTTAATCAATTATTCACTGAACTTAATCAGAATCAAAAGGATGATCTGGCTTTGATTCTGCTCAATGTTGAAAACTTCCATCTGGTGAATAAGTTTTTTAGTTATCAAAAAGGTGACCAGATTTTAAAAGAAATTGCTTCGATCCTGGTTCGAATTTCGGATAATAATAAAATTGCAGCCCATTTATGTGCAGATCATTTTGCTGTGATTTTAAAAAATCAGAGTAGTTTAGAAGTGGAAAAAACACTTAATTTTATTAAAAAAGAAGTGGCGCAGATTAATATTCAGGGGATCTACATTGATACTGCTGCAGTTTTTTTGCATAAAATTAATGATAAAATAAGTGCTCATGATTTTTTTAATGATGGGGTTTCAAAAATAAATTTTCATAGATATAAAGCAAGTAAAGATAGTAATTTCTACTGCTCATTAATGAAGTATCTCGAGGAAAACAATTATAAAGAATTAAGGCGGTATAAACAACTTATTAAAATCACAAAAAAAGCTGCCGCTTATTTTGAATTAAATAAAAAAGAAAAAAGAAAACTGCTGCTGCTGGCCAGACATCATGATCTGGGTAAATTAGCTCTGGACAAAAATATTGTAAAAAAAGGAGAAAATTTAACAGCAGAAGAGTGGCATGAATATCAAAAGCATGTGTTGATTTCTGCTAATTTTGCTGCCTATTATCATGATCTGTTTGGAGTCTGTGATCTGATTTATTTACAGCATGAACATTTTGATGGAAGCGGCTGGCCGGAAGGTCTAAAAGGAGAGAAGATTCCATATTTAAGCAGGTTGTTTGCAGTAATTAATTTTTACAGCAAGTTAAAATCAAATTTATATTTTCCTTTTTCCAAAAATAAGTATTATTTTGGTGCACTGGAGGAAAAAGAAATAGTTAGAGAATTCAATCACTATCGGGGAAAAGTTTTTGACCCGCAAATTGTGGATAAATTTTTATCTTTTCTGGAATCTTAAAGTTAAGTGGATAAGTAGGTTTAAATAGATAGTTATCCACAAGTTACTAACAAAACAGGTGTTTTATCCACAGTTGTTAACAATTAATCAACAAAAATTGTGGATTAAAACCTGTAGTTATCAACAAGTTATCCACAAAATGTGGATATCAAAAATGATTCTTAATTAAAATAGAATAAAATAATTACTTTTATAAGCAAAACTGCTAAAAAATAGATACTTTAATAAAGGAGGGGTCAAATGAGAAAATTTTCGCGAGTTAAGTCAAGTGAAATTGGGCATACACCCGGAACTTTACACGGGATTGAAAAAAAAGTAGATGCCGAAATTGAATTAATACAGTTTAATGAAGATTTTATTGAGAAAAAAACAGTGGAAGATTTTTCGTTAGAATTACTGGAAGAAGATTATGTCAATTGGATTAATATTACTGGAATTCATGATGTGGAATTGGTTAAAGAAGTGGGAAAATCGATTGATTTACATCCACTTACTTTAGAAGATATTACAAATACCCGCCAGCGGCCTAAAAAGGAAGAGTTTGATGATTACATTATAACAATTTTAGATATGCTGAGTTATCAGGGAGAATATATTCAGTCAGAACAGGTGAGTTTAATTTTGCTGGAAAACACTGTTATTACTTTTCAGGAAGCTCGAGGTGATGATTTTAATCCTGTTCGAATTAGGATTGAAGAAAATAAAGGACAGATCAGAAAAAAGAAAGCTGATTATTTATTTTATTCCTTACTGGATTCAATAGTAGATAATTATTTTCACATTCTAGAAAGAAACGAAGAAGTTTTAGAGGAACTGGATGATTTAGTTGTTGCTGCTAAAACAGGACCTGATACTTTAGAGATTATTCAGGATTTGAAACAGGAAATAGTTTTTTTGCGCAAGACTATCTGGCCTTTAAATACTATCTTTGGTAATCTTTATCGAGTAGAATCGCCATTAATAAAAAGAGAAACAGATTACTATTTAAGTGATGTTTATGATCATATTGGACAGCTGATGGATGAGATTGATGTCAGCCGGGATATGCTGTCAAGTATGCTGGATATCTATCTTTCCAATAAAAGCAACAAGATGAACGAAGTCATGCAGTTTTTAACAGTAATTTCTACAATTTTTATCCCCCTGACTTTTATTGCCGGAGTTTATGGTATGAATTTTAAATATATGCCGGAATTAGAACATGAGCTGGCCTATCCTGCTGTAATGTTTTTAATGCTGGTGATTGCTGTAATCCAATTAGTTTATTTTAAGAGGAAAAAATGGTTCTAGATCTTTTAGCAATTATTTCAGCAGCAGGTACAGGAGCAGTAACCGGCTATTTAACCAATAATCTGGCCTTAAAAATGATTTTCAAAGAGTACGGCCCACTTGGGGGAGTGGTAATTAAAACCAAAGATGAGTTTATTGACAGTATTTCTACTCTGGTAGAAAGAGATCTGATTAATCATCAGACATTAAAAGAGGAGTTTTCGCGACCGGAATTCAAGCAGAATTTCCACCAGAGTCTGGCTGACTTTTTGAATATTTATCTGGAACAGCGCAGTGGCAATTTTAAGCTGGGAGAACTTCCTGGCTGGAAAGAAAATTTTAAACTTCTAAGCTCAGCTGCAGCAGGAGCCGGAGTAGAGTTCCTGGCAGCAGGCAGTAAAGAATTAGAAAAGCAAGAGCTGAATCAATTAATTTCGGATTCCGGACAGCAAAAACTGCTGAAGGAAGTTTTTAGTAAAGTAATAAATAAAGCAGAAGCTGCAGAAAGCGTGGAAAATTTACTTCTCAGTTTTTATGAACAGCTGAAAGCTAAAAATTTATCTCAGCTTTTAAATAAAGAAAGTCAGCTGCAGCTGAAAAAGCTGGTTAAGGAGATTGCACAGTATTTTAGGAACAATTATCAGAATCTAGAAGTGTCTAAAAAAGAAGATTTTAAAACTGAGATGAGGCAGCTTTTTAATTTAGAAAAAATCAGTCAGAGTATATTAGCTGAAATTAAAAAACTTAAAATTTCCGATCTGATCAAAGACAGCAGTGAGCTGGAGAAAATTTTATTCAGTTCAGATCTGCATGATCTTTTAAAAGAAATACTTGTCAATTTGAAAATTGAACTGGATAATTCGGAATTGCTTGTAGATGATTTTTTTACAGAAGAACTGGAATCAGATTTAAAACAGGAGTTATCTAAGTTTATTTATACTGCAGAAACTGATTTGCTGAAATTTTTGGAGTCGGAAGAATCTGAGTTAAATAATCTGATTCTGGAGGCAGTTGAGGAAGAGATTGAAGCAAGTACAGGCTTTAAAGCAATGAGTCGGCAGGGAATTTACAGCAAATATCAAGAAAACATAGAGGAGTATGGTCTGCCGCTGACTCATCTTAAAGATTATTTAGCAGCAGAATTAAGTTCTGATGATCAAAAACTGGCTGCTGGGCTGACAGCACAAATTAAAGAAATTAGAATAAATAAAATTCTACCGAAAATTGATCTGGATAAAATTATAGAAAGTATGGGTAAAACAGTGCTGGAGTTTTATCAGCAGTATGAAGATCAAAAAATAATTGAAATTTTCTCAGAAGAAATTTTTGCCGAAGAAATGCTGACAGATAAAATTGTTGAGCTGATCTTTACTTCTCTCGAAAAAATTAGCAGTGATTTCGACTCAATTGAGATTTTGATAGATTATTTAATGGAGCTAAAACTGGAAGAGCTGCTCAGTCAGGAAAAAATTGCTCTAAAAAAGGATGAAATTGCCAGAGAAGTTTACCGACTGCTGTCAGAACAGAACTTTCTGGCAGCAGAGGGGGCAGCTTATCTTAATCAAAACTTCTTCAGACTTTTAAATAAAGAAGTTAATAATTCTGGACCTAAATTTAAAAATGGAATAGAAAACTATCTCACTCAGCTGCAGTTAGAGCTGAGTGATAAAGGAATTAAATCTTTATACAGTTTGTTTCAGGATGATCCGAATGCTGCTGCAGACTTAACTGAATCAATCACTGCCTTCTTTTATAATAATTTACCTCAGCTTCTGGAGGGTAAGGTAGCTCAGGCAGCATCTGCAAATTTACATCAACTTTCTGATCAGGAAGTTCAGACAGCTATCGAAGATTTTATGGGGCAGGAATTAAAACCGATTACTTATTTAGGAGCTCTCCTGGGAGCGGCTGCAGGGATTATCTTTTCGCTCAGTGGAGCCGAAACTGCAATTTTTAATGCCTCACCAGTCTGGGTTGATTATTTAAGTTCTGCTGTTTTATATGGTGGAGTGGGCTGGCTGACCAATGTTTTAGCAATCTGGATGATTTTTCATCCCTATCAGGAGAAAAATATTTTGGGAGCCAGAATCCCCTTTACACCGGGAGTTGTTGCCAAAAACAGAAGTCGTTTTGCTGATTCTATGGGTAAGTTTGTGGAAAAAGAACTGCTTAAAGCCAATTCAGCAGCAGAAATTATAGAAAATAATCGCTCCGAAATAAAGGGGAGAACACTGGAATATTTTGCAGCCAGTGATTATCAGCAGTTTTTTGAACTGCTGAGAGATAAAAATGAAATGCTGGCAGAGTCTTCCCTAAATAACATGGACCAGCTTTTATCGGAAGTGGAGGCAGCTGATTTTAAAGCTTTAGTTGGAGCTTTGGGGAAACAAATAAATAACTTACTGACTCAAAAAATGGACTCCCTTGATTTTAGAGCTGCAGTTGAAAAATATTTAAGTCAGGAAGAAAATTTTCTTTCAGAAGTGGAATCCCGGATTGTTTCTGGATTTAGTCTGGAACAGCTGTCAGTTTTTGTAAATGGTGAATATAAAATTAATCTAAACTCCAGTCAGCTGAAACAGCTTCTTAAAAATAAGGAATTTTATCCCTTCTTTAAATTCCTGGCACCACAGCTGCTGGATAGGGAATTAGAATTTGATTTAAAGAATTATTCTCTAAAATTATTGAAGCAGGATTCTGATTACTATCTGGATCAGTCTTTAAATCTGTTTTTTGAGCAGCAGGAGAATATTGCTCGTTTAATTAATTTCAAAAAAGACGAAATTATAGAAAATGAAAAGGAGAAAAAGGGAGGAGTGCTTAAAAATACTCTGATCTCCGGCGCTATTTATATGGCTGATCTGGATGAATTTGTGGATTCGGTGGTTAAGCGTGTTTTTAATAAATTTCAAAATGAATATTCTGTTGATCAAAGAGATAAATTAGCAGAACTTTATTTTAATTTGTTGGAAAAATTGGCATCTAAAGAGCTGTTTGCAGCGGAAAGTCTAAAGCTGAATCAGATATTAAAGAACTTTGTTAGTACTGATCAGGGTTCTGAGCTGTTAACCGAAGTGCTTTATCTAAGTGATCAGCCGCTGGCTGAGCTGACTGATTTAGTATTTAAAGAAGAAAAGCAGGAATTGCTGTCTCTCAATTTAGAAATAAGAGCTGAGGCAGTGGAAAAATTTATTAAGCAGCAGCTTAACCTGGAGCAAAAATTGAAAATTCTACTGTTGTTGAAAGACTTATTTACAGCAGAAAATATTAAAAAAGAGACTCTGCAGCTGCTGAAGACAGTTGATTTAAAAATAATTAACCAGGAATTAAAAAGCCTATTGCAAGAAATCCAGTTAATTGATCCAGATTTGTTTGATGCTGAAATATTTGCAGAAATTAAGTCAAATTTACTTTCATTATTAAAAACTGATGAGGTAAATAAGCTGTTTGTTAATACAGGTGCAGAGGAGATTACAAAGTTAGCTGAGACTCTGGAACAGGAAATGAATAGAGAAAGTCTGGAATATCTGCTGGCTTTATTTGTAGAAGCTGGTGTTGACAGCTTTAAGGCTAATTCGGAAGCTCTGCTTAAAAGTTTGGAGTTAAAAGAATTAACAGCTGCTGAAGTCAGGAAAATGAATCCGGCGGAAATAGAAGAAGTTTTTGATAGTTTTGCCGGCAAATATTTTGCTCACTTAAAACAGTACGGCTGGTTTGGCGGTATTTTTGGAGTGCTCCAGTTACTGCTGAGAAATATTATTTAAAAAATAGAAAGAGGTGATTTTTATGTGTTCGAGCAAAAGATTATTTTTGCTTTTTATAATACTAATACTGCTTCTGGCAGGATCTTTTTCTGCAGCTGCAGCTGAAGCCGCAGTGGCTGTAACAATTGTACCCCAGCTGGAGATGGTAGAAGCAATTGCAGGTGACAGGGTAGAGGCTGTAGAAATGATTCCCAGGGGCTTTAGTCCTTCTAATTATGCTCCCTCACCTGCAGAAATGCGGGCCTTTAATGAAGCGAGCATCTATTTTTCGATGGGAGTACCTGCAGATATGCAGAATATTTTGCCCCGGGCAGAAGAAATGTCAGGGCTTAAAGTTGTAAAATTATTTGAAAGAATTGAATCAAAATATCCTCACCGTTATTTTGGAGATAAAGAAAAAGCCGGGGAAGATGCTGAGGATGAGTATCAGGAGGATGAAAATGATGATCATGGACACAGTCATCAGGGAGGCAGAGATCCTCATATCTGGCTTTCTCCAGCCAGAGTTAGTCTGATGGTGGAAATAATGAGAGATGAGTTAATAGAAATCCTGCCCAAATATGAAGCGGAATTTAAAGAAAACGCAGAACAATATTTAGAAAAACTGACTGCTGTGGATCAGGAAAACCGGGAATTATTAGCGGAATATCAGGGCCAGGAAATTCTGGTTTATCATCCTTCATTTGGATATTTTACTGAACATTATGGTTTAGAAATGCTGGCAATAGAAAAAGAAGGTAAAGAGCCCGGTCCCCGTTATCTTCAGGAAATTATAAAGTATGCCCGGCAGCAGGGAATAAAAAATGTCTTTTATCAGGCAGAAATTGACAGCAGCAGGGCAAGAGCGGCTGCCGAAGAACTCGGTGGAGAAATTATACAGCTCAATCCCTTAGCTCCCAATTACCTCGATAACTTAAAAGTAATGGCAGAAAAAATAGCAGCTGTACTTGCGGAAAGAGATGATCAGTAGTGGCTTATGCAGTTGAATTGAAAGATGTTTCAGTTAAATATGGTAAAATACCTGCTTTAAGAGAAATTAGTATTCAGGTTGCAGAGGGTGCTTTTTTAGGAATTATTGGTCCTAATGGTGGAGGGAAGACCACACTTTTAAAAGTTATCCTGGGCTTAATTGAACCTGAGGCAGGAGAGGTCAAAGTTTTTGGAAATCCTCTCAGCCAGGCAGTTGATAAAATTGGATATGTGCCTCAGATCTCTAATTTTGATCGTGATTTTCCAATTAGTGTTCTGGATGTTGTCCTGACGGCCAGGCTGGGGGGCAGGGTCAGATTTTTTCATCAGTATAAAAAGGAAGATATAAATAAGGCTGAGGCAGTTTTAGATCAGCTAAACCTGCTCCAGCTTAAAGATAGACAGATCGGTAAACTTTCCGGAGGTCAGCTGCAGCGGGTTTTGATTGCCAGAGGACTGGCTGTCGAACCTGAGATTCTGCTTTTAGATGAGCCAACCGCAAATGTTGATGCCAGCTCTACCTCCCAAATTTACGAATTGTTAAAAAAATTAAATGAGGATAAAACAATTATTGTGGCAACCCATGATCTGGCTGCAGTTTCTTCTTATTTTGATACTCTGGCCTGTTTAAACGAAAAGCTTTATCATCATGGTGATAAATATCTGGACCAGGAGACAACAGAACAGGTTTTTGGCTGTCCGGTAGATTTAATTGCTCACGGCCATCCTCACCATGTATTTGCCCCTCATGGAGAGGAGGAAAATAATGATTAATGCAATTTTAAACTATCAATTTATGCAGAATGCTTTTTTTGCAGCAGTCCTGGCCAGTATTGCCTGTGGTTTAATTGGAACAATTATTGTTGAGAAAAAACTGGTAATGTTGAGTGGCGGAATTGCCCATACTTCCTTTGGCGGAATTGGACTGGGTTATCTTTTAAATATTGAACCAATTTATGGAGCTTTTGGTTTTGCAGTTGCAGCCTCACTGGCTATTGCCTCTATTCGTCGTAAAATCGGAACCGGTTCTGATACTCTGATTGGAATGTTCTGGTCTTTAGGAATGGCCCTGGGTGTCTTATTTATTGGTTTTACTCCGGGATATCCACCTGATATTTCTTCTTATTTATTTGGAGATATTTTAACAGTTCGCAGAATGGATGTCTGGCTGATGGCAGCTTTAACTATATTTATGATTTTAGCTATCAGCAGTCTTTTTAATTACTGGAAAGCCTATTTATTTGATGAGGAATTTTTGCGAGTTCTTGGTGTTAAGTCAAATCTTTTAGAAAATTTCTTATTTGTGATGATTGCTCTTGCAATAGTAATTTTAATTAGAGTTGTCGGGATAGTACTGGTCATTGCCCTGTTAACAGCACCTCCGGCAGCAGCTCGCTTGTATACAGATGACTTGAAAAAAATCATGGGGCTGGCTGTTATTTTTGGACTTATTTTTTCTTTCAGCGGCTTAACTTTTTCTTATTATTATGATCTGCCCTCGGGAGCGGTGATTATTATTACAGCAGCTTTATTTTACTTTGGTTCTGTAGTGGCCAAAAAATAAAAATACTGCTAAATAAAAATACCGCTATACAGTAAAATATTGCTAACTTATATTGACAAAGCTTTTTTAAATAACTATACTAGGGTCAGGTTGGGGATAATTATTTTGGTTTCTCAGCCTGATCTTAAAGAAGAAGGGAGAAGATTAAATGATTAAAGCAAAATTTTTGGCAATATTCTTTCTATTGGTGATTTTGTTGTCGAGTCCGGTTTTGATGGCGGAAGAAGCAGAGTATGGAGGAACACTTTATCTGAGTAATGATACTGACTGGGATACACTTGATCCAGCCTATGCCTCTGGATTTGATGCTGGAGAGATGGCTGTTAAATTTTATGATGGGCTGGTCAGATTTGATTTTTATTCAAATAAGGTAGTGCCCGCCCTGGCAGAATCCTGGGAGGTATCTGATAACAACCAGGTTTTTACTTTCAATTTGCGCAGCGGTGTAAAATTTCATGATGGGAGAGAATTTACTGCTCAGGATGTAAAGTATACTTTTGACAGACTTTATAATCCAGAAGTTGCATCACCTGGAACCTGGGTTTTCCCGATGATTAAAGGCACAGAAGCTGCCCTTGCTGGAGAAAGTGATGGCTTAAGTGGGGTTAGTGTTGTTGACGATTATACAGTTCGTTTTGAACTGGACAAACCTTTTGGACTATTTTTGACTCATCTGACTCTTCCCTATGGTTTAATAGTTAATGAGGATCTAGCAGCAGAATATGGGGAGGATTTCAGCCAGCATCCTGTGGGAACAGGTCCCTTTAAATTTGTAGAATGGGAACATGATGACAAACTAATTATGGAAGCAAATGAAAATTACTGGGAAGGTAGACCTTATGTGGATCAGGTTGTCTATAGGGTCATTCCACAGCCGCTGACTGACATTGCTGAATTTGAAGCAGGTAATCTGGACCGAACTGTGATCCCTAATGAAGAAAGAGAGCGCTGGATAAATAATGAAGACTGGACAGATTATATAACCACTATAGCTGACCTTTCTACCTATTATCTTGCCTTAAATAGCGACTTTGAGCCGCTGGATAAACCGGAGGTCAGGGAAGCGATTGATTATGCTATCAACAGTGAGGCAATTACTCATTCGCTGTTTCCGCATTATGTAGCAGCTAATGATGCAATTCCAGAAGGTATGCCCGGCGGAACAGATATTGAAATTAAAGGTGATACAGAAAGAGCAAAAGAACTGCTTGCAGAGGCGGGTTATCCTGATGGATTTGATCTTGATATCTGGGTCAGCGACAGCAGCACCTCTGTTCGAATTGGAGGAGTTATCCAGGCACTGCTTGGCAGAGTAGGAATTAGGGTTAATCTCATTAAAAATGACTGGAGTGTTTTCTATAATACTGTTAAAAATGGTAATGCTCCTGCCTATTATTTATCCTGGTGGGCTGATTATGCAGATCCATATAATTTCCTGAATGCTCTTTATACAACAGATAGAATTCCCTTTAATAATGAAGAAATAAATTCTATTTTAGAAGAGATGGTGGTAACAACTGACAGTGAGGAAAGAATAGAATTATCAAAAGAGATAATTAGAATAGCAGAAGAAGTAGGGGATCCATATATTTATCTATATCATACAAGTACTTCTTATGTAAAACAGCCCTGGATAAAAGGAGATCTTTATCATCAAATGTACAGTGCAGATAAGCTGTTAACCTGGTGGATAGATCAGGATGTAAAGGCGGAATATCAGGACTAGTTAATTTGACCAGGCAATATAGATGGCTGTCCTCGTATCTCTTTTAGTAAGGGGGCAGCTATTTTAAATTTAAAGATGGAGGTGATTTGGTGCTGCAGTATATTATTCGCAGATTATTATTGATTATTCCGGTGCTGCTGGGAGTTTTGTTTTTGACCTTTGTTCTGATGTACTTAGTGCCAGGAGATCCTGTGCTGACAATGCTGGGGCAGCACGCTGAAGATGATATTATTCAGCGCCTGCGTTCGGAGCTTAATCTTGATGCTCCCTGGTACAGTCAATTTTTTAGTTATTTAACACGAACCTTAAAAGGTGACCTTGGTCGTTCTTACATATCTAGAGTGGAGGTTACTGAAGCTCTAAAACAGAAACTCCCCAATACCTTTAAACTCGCTCTGGCTGCAGTTATTGTTTCTACAATTATGGGAGTTACAATTGGTGTAATATCTGCAGTTTTTAAAAATACCTGGATTGATCACCTGGCAATGAGCTTTGCCTTATTTTTTATCTCGACACCAGTCTTCTGGTTTGGAATGCTTTTAATTTATTTATTTTCAATGACTCTCGGCTGGACTCCTGTTTCTGGAATGGGAGAAGGAGCTTTTAATATTAAACATTTAATTCTGCCTGCAGTTACCCTTGGCAGTAGATTTGCAGCTTTTTTAGCGCGTTATACCCGGTCTGTTATGTTAGAAGTTATCAGCCAGGATTATATCAGAACAGCCAGATCCAAGGGCTTAAAGGAAATTACTGTTATTTTGAAACACGGTTTGAGAAATGCTATGATACCGGTTGTAACTGTTGTCGGTCTGAACTTTGCTTCTTTATTAAATGGTTCAGTGTTAACTGAGACAATTTTCGCCTGGCCCGGCTTCGGACGATATTTAGTTAGTGCAATAAAAAAGAGGGATTTTCAGGTTATTGCCGGCTGTGTCTGGGTAGGTGCTTTAATTTTTGTTTTTGTTAATTTAATTGTGGATATTTTTTATGTAATGCTTGATCCACGGATTACTTACGATTGAGCTGGGGAGGTATTAAATGTTACGAACTGGGCAAGAAAATAGTAAAAAACGTTTAAGTAGAGGTTTATGGTTTGACAGCTGGAAGCGACTTAGAAAAAATAGAGCGGCTTTTTTGGGGTTAATTATGGTTTGCATTTTTATATTAGTTGCTATATTTGCTCCTCTGCTGGCTCCTTATGATCCAAATGAGATTAATTTGGGTGCTATTTTAAAAGCTCCTTCAGCTGATTACTGGCTGGGAACAGATTATTATGGTCGCGATTTATTGAGCAGAATAATTTATGGCTCCAGAATTTCAATTAGTGTGGGAGTTATTGTGCAGCTGGTTTCGATAACAATTGGAACCGTGATGGGCTCACTGGCCGGTTATTATGGTGGTAAAGTTGATATGATAATTATGAGGCTGGTTGATATTGTAATGAGTTTTCCAAGTTTACTGCTGACGATAGCAATTATGGTGGCCCTCGGGCCTGGGTTGATCAATGTTTTTCTGGCACTGGGGGCAGTCTGGTGGACCAGAACAGCCAGGATTATTAGAAGTGAATTTATGACACATCGGGAAAAAGAATATGTGGAAGCTGCAAAGGCTCTGGGGAACAATGATTTTGTGATTATCTATAAACATATACTTCCCAATTGTCTGGCTCCACTTATAATTACCTTTACCATGGGAGTTGCTTCTGCAATAATGGCAGAGGCTTCTTTGAGTTTTTTAGGTCTGGGGGCTCAGGAACCTACTCCAAGCTGGGGCTCAATAATTAATAATGGACTGCAGTATTTGAGAACCAAGCCCTGGTATTCTTTATTTCCGGGGCTTGCAATTGCCTACACTGTGCTGGCTTTTAACTTATTTGGAGATGGTTTAAGAGATGCACTTGATCCAAAAATGAAAAATCATTAATAATGAAGGGAGATTGTCGATGGAAAAAACCGAATTTATCAGACTGGCTCCAGCAGTAAAAAAAGAAATGCTTGATTATAAGTACTGGCTTGAAAATGATTCTGCAGCAGAGTTGATGTCAGCTGCAGATATAAAAAAATTTAATCAGCTTGCTTTTAAAAGAGCTAAAGCTCTGGAGAAGGAAAAATATTATTGTGATTTAAAGAAATTTCCTGAATATTTAAGTAGAGAAGAAATATATGAAAAAATATCCCTTTGTTCAAAAACAAATAAACTTTTAAATTCAGATTATTACAATTTAGAATTAAAGAAGATGTCAAGAGTCAAAAAAAATGAAATAATAAAAAGGCTTAATCTCGAAAAATTACAGAAAAATAAAGGCTCCAGCCAGAAGATTTATGCAGGAGTTTTAATTAAAAGGTCAAATTTAAGAGCTTATCCAGCTGCAGATTTTTATACTGCAAATATCAATTCTCAGAAACAGGACAGCTTTCAGCTAACAGCTTTGTCTCTGGGAACTCCGGTCTTAATTTTACATAAGAGTATTAATCAAAAATGGTTATTTATTCAGGCAAAACTTTTTCAGGGGTGGATTAAAACAGAAAATATTGCCTTTGCCGCGAGTAGAAATCAGGCCTTTAGTTATCTAGAAACTAAAGATTTTTTAATGGTTACAGGAAGCTGGGTTGAAACAGAAAGTTATTATTGTTCAGATAAATCTCAGAGACGACTTTTTCAGATGGGAGATAGAATAGCTCTCCTAAACGATTTTTGGCTGAGTAATTCAGCTTATAAGGAGAGGGAAGAACTTAAAGATGCGGAAGCAGCTTATCACATTGTGCTGCCGGCAAAGGACCGCAATTCCAGACTTTATTTCAGGAGAGGAATTATTGCTTTTAGCAGAGATTTAAAGCATGGCTTTTTAACTTACAGCAGAAAAAATCTGGTCAGGCAGGCTTTTAAAATGCTTGGTGAAAGATATGGCTGGGGAGGAATCTGGCAGAGAAGGGATTGTTCGCGCTTTGTAATGGATATTTATAGAACAGTAGGAATTGAGCTGCCCAGAGATACAGGTTTACCTCAGGAAAAAATTGCAGCAGGTCCTGATTTTAAATTGGCTGGCTCAACAAAAGAACGGAAAAAAATTATAGCAGAGCTGGAAGCAGGTGATCTCCTTTATCTGGAGGGACACGTGATGATTTATCTGGGACGAAAAGATAAAAAAGATTATGTTATTCATGCTGCTGCTGGCTATGGGAAGCTAAAAAATGATAAACTGCAGAGTGTTGATGCCAGGGGAGTATTTATTATGGAGCTCGAGCAGCTTTTTAAAAATGGTGCCCAGACATATCTGGAGTCACTAAGGCTGGGTAGAAAATTATTATTATAATTTTTAAATTTAAATATTTAATTTTATTCAGGAGGAAATGAAATGAAAATTACTGATCTTAAATTATATAAGCTTAATGTGCCTTTAAAAAAAACTTTTAAAACCGCAGTCCGATCAGCTGATACTGCAGAAGAAGTTATAGTAATAATTGAAGGTGAAGCAGGTGTTAAGGGTTTTGGAGAAGCACCTTCGACTGCTGTGATAACAGGGGATACTTCAGCAAGTATAACCGCTCTAATCTCTGGCAAAATAAAAGATCTTCTTGTGGGAGAGGAGATAGAAAACTTAGAAAAACTTCATTATTTAATTGAAGCTTCAGCCGTAAATAACTACAGTGCTAAAGCAGCTGTAGAAATGGCTGTCTATGATTTATATGCCAGATCATATCAAATCCCGCTTTTCAGACTTTTAGGAGGTTACAGTAATCAGCTTTATACAGATTTGACTATTAGTGTTAACTCTCCTCAGGAGATGAAAAAAGATGCACTTCAGGCGCTGAGCGAAGGCTATAAAAGCTTAAAACTTAAGGTTGGAAAAAACAGCCAGCTTGATTTAAAAAGAATTAGAACTATTAGAGAGGCTGTAGGGCCTGATGTAGAAATTAGACTTGACGCCAACCAGGGTTGGGAAGCCAAAGAAGCTGTTCGGGTTATTAGAAAACTTGAAGCCGAAAATCTGGGAATAGAATTTGTTGAGCAGCCTGTTAAGGCTGCAGATATAAGAGGTTTAAAGTTTGTTCGGGAGAATGTTTTAACTCCAATTATGGCAGATGAGAGTTTATTTACAGCTGGAGACTGTATAGAACTCTTAGAAATGGGTGCCTGTGACTTGCTGAATATTAAATTGATGAAATGTGGAGGAATTTATAATGCTTTAAAAATTAATGCTCTGGCTGAAGCCTATGGAGTTGAGGTTATGCTGGGAAGTATGCTGGAAGCAAAAGTTTCTGTAACTGCAGCAGCTCATCTGGCAGCAGCGAAAAAGAATATCAGTCGGGTTGATCTTGATGCACCGGGACTCTTAAAAAAAGATCCGGTTCAGGGTGGAATTACCTTTTCCGGCCCGGAAATTATGATTTCTGAAAATCCAGGCCTGGATATCAAAAAGGTTGATGATTTAATTGAGCTGGAAAAATATAAATAATTTCTTTATTTCTGTGTTTAAAAAATCAGGTATGTTTAAGATAACTGGCAGTTAGAACAGGTGAGAAGTAAAAGTCTATTTGTTTTTTGGCTTTAAATAATGTAAAATTAAATTGTAAAAAAAATTGAATAGTTTTAAATAAGGGTTTCAGTCACTATTTTGGCGTTAATAGCGAAAATAACTGACTGAATTAAAACGGGAAAGAGGTGAAAAACCTCTGCGGTCCCGCCGCCGTAAGGTTTAAAGATAATCAAAATTGCCACTGGGAAACTGGGAAGGCTGATTATTAACTGAACTGAGCCGGAAGACCTGCCTTTATTTATAAACACCAGCAACTCACGGGTCATGAGGGGGTGTTAGAGCAGATTTTATTTAAGTTTGATTTATTTAACTGCTGGCAGCAGTAATTTTTTTAAAAGCCTTTAGCTAAATTGGAGGAGACTGCAGCTTATTCTGGCTTAAGTATAACGAGCTGATTTTAAATAAAATTCTGACAACTAACTTTAATTATTATTCCCTTTCGTGAGCAGCAAGCGAAGGGGATTTTTTATTGCTCATTTTATTAGCAGTTTTTCTAAATTCTATTTTTTAAAGCAGGATTATTTAAATGAATCGAGAAATAAGTTAGCATAAGCAAACATTAGTTCGAAAACAGGAGGTAGGAAATGACTTTAGATTATGTAAAAAAAAGAGATGGTAAAAAAGTTGAATTTAAAGCAGAAAAGATCAAAAGCGCGGTAGCAAGAGCCGCTGAGGCAGTTGACCAGGAAAATGATGAGGTGGCAGAAGAAATAACAGCTGAGGTTTTATCTTATCTGAAAATCTTTTTTAAAAATGGTGGAACTGTAGAGGTTGAACAGATTCAGGACTTAGTCGAGAAAGTTTTAATTGAAAAAGGATATGCCGAAATTGCAAAGGCTTATATTCTCTATCGGGAACAGCACAGCAAACTTCGGGATAGCAAAAAATTATTTGCAGATGCGGTTAACATTATGGACGATTATTTAGACCGCAGTGACTGGAAGGTAAATGAAAACTCCAATATGAGTTATTCGCTCCAGGGCTTAAATAATTATATTGCCTCTGAGGTTACAGGTCAATACTGGCTGCAGGAAATTTATCCGGAAGAAACTGCCAAACTGCACAGCAGTGGTGATTTACATATTCATGATCTGGGTAACTTGAGTGTTTACTGCTGTGGGTGGGATTTAGAGGAGTTACTGCGGACTGGTTTTAGAGGAGTTCCAACCAAAATTGAAAGTGCTCCCCCAAAACATTTAAAGACAGCACTTGGACAAATTGTAAATTTCATGTATACATTACAGGGAGAGGCTTCAGGCGCAATGGCTTTTTCCAATTTTGACACCTATCTGGCACCATTTATTGCCTATGATAACCTAGATTACGAAGAAGTTAAGCAGGCAGTGCAGGAATTTTTATTTAATATGAATGTGCCGACCCGAGTTGGATTTCAGAGTCCTTTTACAAATATCACCATGGACCTCGAGATTCCCAATTATTTAAAAGATCAGGCGGTTATAATTGGTGGCCAGTATCAGGAAAAATGCTATGGAGAATTTCAGCAGGAGATGGATATGCTTAACCAAGCCTTTGCTGAATTGATGATGGAGGGTGATGCCAAGGGCAGAATGTTTTCTTTTCCGATTCCTACTTACAACATAACTGAGGACTTTGAGTGGGAAAATGAAAAACTGGATCCGGTCTGGGAAATGACAGCAAAATTCGGGATACCATATTTTTGTTTGAGTGAAGATACATTTATCATAACTGATAAAGGATCCAAACAATTAAAAAATATTAATATCAGTAAAGATAAAGTTTTAGGTGATGATGGTAATTTTTATAGCATAACTAATTTATTTAAAAATAATCATAAAGAATATATTAAAATAATTACAGAAAAACAACAGAAAATTGAATGTTCTAAGAATCATAAATTTCCTACAGATAATGGTTTAAAAAAGGCTGAAGACTTAACACTTAATGATAAATTGCAGGAATATGGTAAACAAATTGTTTTTGAAAATGGGTTTATACTATCATATGAGAATCATCATCTTTTTGATATAATTGATAAATCAGGAAAAAAGATAAGATTTGAAAAATTAAATAAAAATGAGATTGATGATTTTTATTGTTTAAGAATTAGAAATAGAGAAAGGAAAATAATTAAAAAATTTAATTATGAACCCAATAGATTTCAAACTACATTGAAAGATATAAGGATACCTCAAAAACTAGATAAAGACATATTTGAAATGGTTGGTCAATTGTTAGGAGATGGCTATTTATCAAAGACTAAGAACTCTATTCGTTTAACCAGTAATGATAGTGAAATTATAGATTTTTTTGTAAAGACTATCAATGATAAATTTGATTTAGATAGTTCAATTTCAAAAGCTGGAAGCAGTAAGACTTGTCTGGATGTAACTGTAAATTCAAAAATTTTAAAAGAATTTTTGAAACATATAGGATTAAAATTTGGAAGAGGAGATGAAAAAGAAATACCCCAAATTATATATAAAAGAAATGATGAAGAAATTGGAGCATTATTAAGAGGACTATTTGATACTGATGGATCTATTTCAATAAATAATAGTGGGAATCCTATTATTACTCTTACTCTTAAAAATAGAAAGTTATTACAACAGGTATTAGAACTTTTAATGTTTCTTGGAATAGCAGCATATTATAAGTCTTCAAGGAAAAAGTATGGGGAGATTAGAATTCATGGAGAAAAAAATATAAAAATTTTTAAAGATAAAATTGGATTTTCAATAACAAGAAAAGCCTGCAGGTTAATAGCAAAAGATAGCAACAAACCTAATTTAGGAGATAAGATCATAACAAAAAAACAGTCATTAAACGAATTTGGTAAAGACTTCCGTCAATATAAGGAGAAGGATATATTTAGAGTAAAAAAAGATACAGATGGAATATATTTATTTGTAAATAAAATTAAAGAAACAAATAATTATGTAGAAATAAAAAGTTTAACAAATATAAAAAAAGAAATATCAACTGTTGACATTCATGTTAATAGTAAAAATCATTTATTTACATTAAAAAATAATGTGGTTGTTCATAATTCCAATTTCGTCAATTCGGATATGGATCCTGAAGATGCAAGGAGTATGTGCTGTCGGTTGCGTCTTAATAACAAAGAGCTCCGCAAAAGAGGAGGAGGCTTATTTGGGGCTAACCCGATGACAGGCAGCATAGGCGTGGTAACTTTAAACATGCCCCGGATCGGTTATCAGGCTCAGACTAAAGAAGAATTTATGGAGAGGGTCTATTATCTGATGGATCAGGCAAAAGAAAGTTTAGAAGTTAAGCGCAAAGTTTTGGAAACCCTAACTGAGCAGGGATTATATCCTTACGCAAAATTTTATTTAAAAGATATAAAAAAGCGCTTTGATCAGTACTGGAAAAATCACTTTAATACAATTGGTCTCAACGGAATGAATGAGGCTCTCCTCAATTTTATGGGTAAGGATATTTCAACTCCAGAAGGCCAGCAGTTTTCTAAAGAAGTAATGGAAAAGATGAGAGAGCTCCTGCAGCAGTATCAGGAAGAAACAGATAATCTGTATAATCTGGAAGCAACTCCGGCTGAAAGTACAGCCTATCGTTTTGCCCGCCTGGACAGAGAAAAGTTTGGTAATCAGATAATTGCTGCCAATCAGGAGCGGGTAGTAAAAGAAGATGCAGATCCCTATTATACTAATTCAACTCAGCTGCCGGTGGGCTTAACTGATGATATATTTACAGCTTTAGAGCTGCAGGATGAACTTCAGTCACTTTATACTGGGGGTACGGTACTTCATGGATTTCTGGGAGAAAAAATAGACTCCATTAAAGCCACTAAAAAGCTGGTTAAAAGAATTGCTGAAAATTTTAAACTTCCTTATTATACCCTGACTCCATCCTTCAGCATCTGTCCGGTTCACGGTTATCTGCCGGGAGAGCATCAGTACTGCCCTAAATGTGAAGCAGAATCAGAAGTTAAAAAAAATAATAAAGAAAAAATTAAAGCAGAAAGTGGTGTCAATTAGATGCGGCTGGCAGGACTGCAGAAAACTTCGGTTATTGATTTTCCGGACCAGATATCAGCTGTTGTTTTTACTCAGGGCTGTAATTTTCAATGTCCTTATTGTCACAACAGGCAGCTGATTCCATTCAACCTGTCAGAGGGCAAAGAATTGATGCCGGAATCATATTTTTTCGGTTTTCTGGAGCAGCGGCAAAATCTTTTGGATGGAGTTACAATTACGGGAGGGGAGCCGCTGCTGCAGTCTGATTTAAAAGATTTTATGCTTAAAATAAAAGAAGAGCATGGGTTGCTGCTCAAACTGGATACTAACGGCAGCAATTTTGAGAAGCTGCAGAAGTTGATTGAGGCAGATTTAATAGATTATCTGGCAGTTGACATCAAATTTAGCTGGGCCAGTTATGAACAGCTGGCTCCAGCCGGCTTGATTTCAGATATCAAAAGTTCAGTTGAAATGATAATCAAATCTGATTTAAATTATGAGTTCAGGACTACAGTTGTTCCAGGACTGCATAATCAAGAAGAGATAAAAAAGATTGCTCAGCAAATTAAAGGTGCAGAAAAATATTATATTCAAAATTTCAGGCCGGTAAATACTCTCGCTCCCGGGTTGCGAGATCAGCGCTCTTTTGCACCTTCAGAACTGGAACAATTCAAGTTAGCTGCAGAAAAATATCTTAAAAATGTTCAAATAAGAGACTAATTATATAGCTGGCACTGCTGCCGGCAGCTGTCTATTTTCAGTGTGGAAAAGAAGGCAGCAAAATCATAATAAGTTAGGGAGGTTTAAAAATGGCTAAAAAACAAAAGTGTGAAATTTATTCGCGAGTTGTTGGTTATCTGTCACCAGTTTCTGAATGGAATAAAGGAAAAAAAGAAGAATTTAAAGACCGCAGGACTTTTAAATATGATGAAGAATAGATTGAATAAAATATTTAGACTTATAAATTTGTCTAATTATAACTATCAACTATTGCCGAGGAACTATCATAATGATAGTTCCTTTATTTTTTTCCTAATTTGCAGGAACTTGTAAATAAAGAGAGAAATCAATTAAGTGTAGGTAATTTTTTAAATACTTAAATAATTTTTAAAAGATAAAGACTATTTGGTGGAAGGGTGTAAAAATTGCAGGTAGAAACAATACAAGGTCAGAGTTCAAATGAGCTAGTAAATTTTTTCAAAAAAATTAAAGATTCACCTGCTCAGGTAGTACAGATTTTTTCAGCTAAATCTGAAACGGTGAATAAGAAAATAATATCTGCCTTTAATCGCTATTTACCCCTATCCACTTTAATTGGGGTCAGTGCAGAAGAGATAATTTTTGGTAATGAAGTTAACCTGAATACAATAACTGCAGCAGCACTGCTCTTTGAAAAAAGTAGTTTTAAACTGCTGAAAAGTGAGTTGAGCAGCCGGGAAAATGCCCAAAAAATAATGGAAGCAGTAGAAGCTGATACTAAAGCAATAATAATTTTTTCTGATAAAAAATATACAAATGGAGATCAACTAGTCGAAGAACTTAATAAACTGGAGACTATACCTGTAATTGCAGGCGGTCAGGCCAACCCGGGTGGAGAAAATGAGCAGTGCTATCTTTTTGATAAAAATGGAATAATCAAAAAAGGCAGTCTGGCTCTGATTCTTAACGGCAGCCAGCTGAAAGCTAAATGGAATTACAGTATGGGCTGGGACAGTATTAGTAGAGAAATGGAAATTACAAAGGCTGAAAACCAGGTAGTATATGAGCTTGATGGCAGGAATATTTTTCAGGTTTAT
This sequence comes from Halanaerobium sp., assembly GCA_041694515.1. GTDB lineage: Bacteria > Bacillota > Halanaerobiia > Halanaerobiales > Halanaerobiaceae > Halanaerobium. The sequence goes on along the minus strand of JASMSZ010000054.1, from coordinate 45,347 downwards.
TCCGAATTTTTAGGAGAGGATATTAAGGATAAGTTACCTACTGCAGCTGCAGCAGAATTTCCGCTGCTTTTAAATAGAGGCTTTCAAAATGCACGTTCTGCAACTGAGGTTGTGGGGGATGGTATTAAGTTTTCGGGTGAGTTAAAGACTGGTGATCAGGTTAAAATTTCTTACGGCAGTTTAAATAAAATCCTTTCTAATTCAATGCGGCTGCAGAAAAATCTTGATTTTTATCCTGAGTTTTCATTTGTTTATTCCTGTACCGGGAGAAACCGATATTTAAAATCACTTAATTCCAGTTTGAGTGAAGAAATTAAAGTTATTCCTGCTCCCAAGGCAGGTTTTTGTTCGGGTGGAGAGTATGGAATTATAGATAATAGATTTGAGTATTTAAATATTACAACTACTGTTCTGTATTTAAGCGAAAAGAATGAGGTTGTACATCAGAAAATAGAATTTGATACAGAAAAACCGGATGTAAAAACTGAGCATCTTTTTTACTTATCCAAAAAAGTAGTTTCCGAGCTGGAAATGATTAATAATAAAATGAGGAAAGCCAATCGGGCAACCGGTAATCATAAGGTTGAGGAAACTGCTGCTATCCTTTTTAAAATGATTTTTGAGGAGCAGGATTATAGTGGTGGAATAATAATTGAGGAAGCCGAAAATTTAATTAAAATTTATCTGGATGATAATCTGGGAGCTGAAGCCTATGATGCATTTAAAGAATTCTGGCAGGAGCGGCCGACAAAGATTATCAGCAAAAAAGATGTTCTGGGTTTTGAAAATGCATTTTTAATTCCCCTGGCTGAAGAAGTAGAAGCTCTAATGATAATTTTAAGTAATGAAGTAGATCTTTATGACATTAAAAAAAATCATCTTTTTATAGAGCAGATTCCGAATTACCTAAAAAAAGCAATTTTATATGAAAGTCTGGAGCGAAACTTAGCCAGCCTCTCAACTCTGGAGCAAACTTCTGACTTTCTTTATTCAACTCTGGACTTAGATCTGCTTTATGAGCGCATACTTGATATAATAGTGGGGACAATGGGGATGTCAGCTGCAGTAATTTTTAAACAGGAAGATAACAAGTTAAAGATGATGAAAAATATTAATGTAGAGGCAAAAAGTGAATTATTTTTCTACTTAAAAGGTCACTATAAAGATATTGCAGCCTCAGAACAAATATTGATAGAAAATGAGGTTGATGTTTTTGAAAATATTGAGACTTTAATTGCCATCCCCATTAATTTAAATGATTACCAGGGAATTCTTTATGCAATGCAGTCCAAATACCAGCAGTTAATTAATGAAGATCAGAAAAAGTTTATCAGAACTCTGGCCAATCAGATTCGGGTCAGCATTCGAAATGCTTTAAACCATCATAAGGTAAAAAGATTATCGGTTACTGACGGCCTGACCAATCTTTATAATCATTCCTATTTCCATAAGCAGCTGCAGCAGAAAGATGGAGAAAAATATTCAGTTGCCATAATGGATATTGATAACTTTAAAGATTTTAATGATCAGTACGGTCACCAGGCTGGAGATCAGGTTTTAAGAGAATTATCAGAAGTTTTACAGTCAGAAATCAGAGAAAATGATATTGTCGCCCGTTATGGTGGGGAAGAATTTGTAATTTATTTTAAAGTAGTTGATCAGAGCATTTTATCCAGAGTAATCAGCCGTTTAATGAATAAAATACGAGATCTGGAAGTTGATTTTGAAGGTGAAAAATTAAAAATAACTGTTTCGATAGGAGTGGCGGTTAATGGGGAAGGGAAATATTCTGCTGAGCGATTAATTAAACAGGCAGATACAGCCCTTTATATTGCCAAAGGTGCAGGCAGAGATATGGTTAAGTTCTATAGAGACCTGGAATAAAATATTTTGAATTTGAAATAAATTGTCAAAAATAAACCCTTGAAATGGTTTTTTTCTTATGGTATAATCACTATCGATGGGTGGAGTTTTAACTGAACGAACCCCAAATATAGAATTATTCCTAGGGGGAATGAATTAATTATGATTTACACAGGTAAAGTAAAATGGTTTGACGCGAAAAAAGGTTATGGTTTTATTGAAAGAGAAGATGGCGACGATGTATTTGTACACTTCTCAGCTATTGAGGACGAAGGTTTCAAGACACTTGAAGACGACCAGGAAGTAGAATTCGAAATCGTTGAAGGCGACCGCGGTCCACAAGCTGAAAACGTTGTGAAGTTATAGAGTTTAAAACTGTATAAACTGAGACAACTTACCCCGTCCAGGGTTCTGGGCGGGGTTTTAATTTTTATGAACGTTTATGAATGTTTTTGTTCATTTATGTTCGCGCACCGTGAACCTGTCAGATTATGTCGAAATCTCCTGTAGAGGGGATTTTTTATTTTATCAATTGAAATTAATGTAAAAATGCTTCAATTTATGATAAAATAATTAATAAGCAGAAGTTTTTACTTAAAATTATTAGACAATTCAAACATAGGGTATTTGAGCTAATTACTATTCTTGAGGAGGATTAACATTGGAGAATCCTGTTATTTTACAGACTTTTTACTGGGAGATGAATACCGGCAAATATGCAGAAGAATATCCGGAAGAGGTAAATTTATGGCAGCTGCTGGCTGAGCAGGCAGAAGAGATTGCAGAGTCAGGTTTTGATTTGCTCTGGTTTCCTCCTGCAAATAAAGGAGCTGCTGGTGTTGATGATGTTGGTTATGGCACCTATGATCTCTGGGATCTGGGAGAATTTGAGCAAAAAGGGGCTAAAAGAACAAAATATGGAACTAGAGAAGAGCTGCAGCAGGCTGTAGATGAGCTGCATAAATATGATTTAAAATTATTATATGATGCAGTTTTGGATCACCGAATGGGTGCTGATGAAAAAGAAAAAGTAAAATTAAAAGATGGTTCTGAGGCAGAAGTCTGGACAAAATTTAATTTTCCAGGTCGGGATAATAAATACAGTTCTTTAAAGTTAGACTGGATTTGCTTTGATGGAACAGACTGGAATGAATTGACTCAAGAGGCAGGGGAGATGCTTTTTAATACAAAAGAATGGGATAATTCTTTTGCTGATGACTATCTGATGGGGGCTAATTTGGATTATCAAAACCAGGCTGTACGAGAAGATACTATCAACTGGGGTAAATGGATAATTAATGAAATAGGATTCGATGGTTTTCGTTTTGATGCCAGCAAACATGTAGATAACTCCATGATTTATGATTTTATAGAAAAGACAGATCAGTCTTCAGAGAAAGAATTATTTTATATTGGAGAAGCCTGGATTAATGATGTTGATACTTTAGTTGACTATTTAGAGGCAATTGATCATCCGAAATTACATGTTTTTGATTTTCCTTTAAGAGAAAGATTTATAGAGCTGATGCATGGAAATTTAGATCTGCGCTGGATGGGAGAAAAAGGTCTGGTTAACAGAAAGGGTTATCAACATCGGGCTATAACATTTATTGAAAATCATGATACAGAAAGAGATGAAGAAAGTGAATATCCTACAGAAGCTGTTGCTCAAAGAAAGCTGCAGGCATACTGCTATATTTTAATGCGTAAAGATGGAGTGCCCAAAGTGTTCTGGAAGGATTATCATCATTTTGGCTTAAAAAAGGTAATTGACAACTTAATTGAAGCCCGCAAAAAATTTGCCTATGGGGAAGCTTATGAGAGTGAGTCTAATGATGAAAATACTTATTCTTATATTCGCAGTGGTGATCAGGATCATCCCGGCAGTGGACTGGTAATGATGATTACCAAACATGAAAATGGAAAAATTATAGAAAAAACGGTTAACTCAGGTAAGGCAGATACAGAGTATTATGATTATACAGGCAATATTGAAGAAAAAGTTAAAACTGATGGTAAGGCAAATGGGCAATTTAAAGTAAAAGGTACAGCAGAAAAAGGCTATTCTGTCTGGGTTCCGGTGAAGTCTTAATTATGCTGACAGCAGTTGTTCTGGCGGCCGGAGAGGCAAAAAGAATGGGTGAATTAAAGCAGCTTCTGGACTGGGAAGAGGAGAATACTATACTTGGTAAAACTATTGATAATCTGCTGGCAGCAGAAATTGTGGATGAGGAGCTGAAAGTTGTAGTTGGTGCTGAAAAGGAAAAAGTCAAAAAGTATTTGCTGAGAAAATACAGGAATGAGTTGAAAAATGGAATTCTTAAAATTGTGGAAAATGATGATTATCAAAAAGGGATGATGTCTTCAGTTAAAAAGGCACTAACCCAGCTGCCAGCAGAAAATCAATATCTGCTTTTTACCCTGGCAGATAAGCCATTTATTGGGCCTGAGATATACAGTGAATTTTATCAAAAATGTTTAGAACTTGAAGCAGAAATTTTTCTACCTGAGTACCAGGGACAAAAAGGCCACCCGGTACTCATAAAAAATAAATTTAGAAAAATTGTTTTAAAACTTGAAGGTGAAGCTGGACTGCGTAATTTGTTTGATCTAGTACCAGAAAAAATTTATCGTTATCCCTCTGACTATCAAGAAATTACTGTTGACCTGGATTTTAAAGAACTATATCAAAAATACAGAAGTAATAATTTTAAACTAAAAACCAATTAGGAGTTACAATAGATCAGCAAATTTTCAATCCTGATAGAGATTGATATCTATCGGAAAGGAGAAAAAATGCGCTTAAATTATAAATTGTGGCTGGAAGAAGATGAGCGTCTTTTTGGAGATGGCCCCTGTCAAATTTTAGAACTGGTTGATCAGTTAGGATCATTAAGACAGGCTGCAGCAGAAATAAATATGTCCTACAGTCAGGCCTGGAAGCTGATTAAAAAATTAGAAAAAAGACTTGGTTTTAAATTGTTGGATAAAAAAGTAGGCGGCAGCAGTGGTGGGGGTTCAGAACTGACAGTTAAAGGTCGAATTTTAACTGAAGAGTTTTCTAAATTTAGAAAAGAGGCTGTTGAGTGTCTTTCAAAGTTAGAAAATGAGTATTTTGATCAGGAATTTAAGCAGAAGTTAGGAAAATAATTGACCTGGTGGATACAGAAATAATCAGCTTTTGATGCAGGAAAAAGACTACCTATTGGAGAAAATAATAAAAAAGTGAGTAAAAATAACCTCATGATTTAGAACTACTGATCATTATTAAAACAACTAGTGCTTTAAACTTTCGTAACGAAAGGACGTGGTAGAAATGGAAGATTTCTTTAAAAAAGTTTTTGACGAATTACAGGGGAATAAAAAAATACTGACAGCAGTCTTAACTGGTATTGATAGTGAAGAAATATCGCAAAATTTGCTGGGAGAGATGTTTTTATTTGATGAGGAGGGAATAATTAAGTTTTCTTCTGATCAGCTGGAAAATGAGCTGGAGAAGTTCTTTTTAAATACAGATTTGAAAAATAAGATTCTGGAACTGGGAGAAAAAAAGAATATAGATTCTCAGCTGAAAGAAATTAATTTAGATCAGGATAATAAACTGGAGATTTTTCTGGAGCCTGTAGTTGATCAACCACATTTGACAGTATTTGGAGCCGGCCACATTGCTGAGCCGCTGGTTAAAATTTGCAGCCTTTTAGATTTTAGAATTACAGTTGTCGATGATCGAGAAGAGTTTTTAAATTATGATAGATTTCCTACAGCCGATCAGCTGCTGCTTTTGGATTACAGTGATTATTTTGCCAGTGCTAAAATTAAAGAAAACGATTATCTAGTGATTGTTACCAGAGGCCATCAGCATGATTATCAGGTCCTGAAAAATGTAATTAATTCTGAAGCATCCTACCTGGGTATGATTGGCAGTTCTCGCAAAATCAAAACTGTTTACGATCAGCTGCGAGACGATGGTATAACCGAGGGAAAACTGGATGCAGTCCACGCTCCAATAGGTCTGGACATCGGTAGTGAAACACCAGCAGAGATAGCTGTGGCGATTGCAGCAGAGATTATTGCTGTTAGGAGGGATAAGTAGTGAAGAAAGAAATCCTAAAAGAAATCATTAAACTAAAAAAAGAGAATCTTAAACTGGCCAGAGCCTTTATAATTCAGGCCAAAAGTTCTTCGCCACGCAATACCGGAACCGAAATGATAATTACCGAAGCCGGGGAAATTTTCGGCAGTATTGGCGGCGGTCAGGACGAAAAAAAGGTAATAGAAAAAGCTCTGGAGTTAATAGAAAAAGGAAAATCGGAAAAGTTGAAACTTACTTTAACCCGTAAAGAAGCAGCAGAAATCGGATGGGTCTGTGGTGGACAGATAGATATTTTCATCCAGACAATTTCCTAATTAGGCTCAGGATGTTATAAAAATTAAAATTGACAATTTTACTAAAGATTGATATAATTTCTCATATAAAATGTCCATCTAAAAATTTTAGAAGTAGTGGATATTCAAAAATATAGATTTGGATGGAGGAAAAATATGTATCCAAAAATTTTAATTATATCTTTTAAAATTCCCACAGAAAAAATGGGAGAACAGTATAAACTTGAGGGAGTAGATTTTTCACTGATAACTCAGGATTACTCTGAATCATTGAGTATGGCAGGTGCTATACCTCTAATTATGCCCTATCTTGAGTCAAGAAGAGAAGATGATCAGTATATTAAGGAATTTCTTGCTGAGGCTGATGGTGTTGTTTTACCTGGAGGAAGTGATATTGATCCGGCTTTATATAATTCGTATCCTCAAAAATATCTGGGGAATATTTCGCCTAAGCGTGATCTCTGGGAGCTTAAAATTCTGCAGATGGCAATGGAAATGAAAAAACCTATTTTAGGGATTTGCCGGGGTTTTCAGCTGATAAATATTCATTATGGTGGTTCTTTAAAGGTTGATGTCTGTGGAAACAATGCTGACAGTAAGATACCGCATATGGCTCTAATGGTGCCCAAGTATTATAAAACTCACCAGGTTGATATTCAGGAAAATACTCGCCTGGCTAAAATTTTCGCTGGTGATGAAGTTGCGGTAAACTCTTATCACCATCAGGCAGTTAATAAAGTTGGTGAAGGTTTAAAAGTATCTGCGGTGGCTCCAGATGGTTTTGTAGAAGGAGTCGAAGATCCTAATTATCCTTATCTTGTAGGTGTCCAGTGGCATCCAGAGATGATGGCCGCTAAAGATCCGATTCAGTTAAAATTATTTAAAGATTTTGTGGAATTTGTTGGTCAGGCTAGAAAATAAGAAAATTATAATATATTATACGGGAGGAAGTATAATGAAAAATAAATTTTTAGTTTTATTATTGGTTTCTTTATTTATGGTTTCGATGTTTTCTGCTGCTCAGGCACAGGAAAAGGTGACCGAAGAGTTTGTAATGGGGATAGAGGATGAGGTGAGTAATCTTGATCCCGGGGAGACTACTATTTCTGTTAATGAAAGAGTAGCCTCATTAATTTTTGATGGTTTAGTGAGATATGGTAAGTCAAATAAGATTGTTCCAGGAATTGCTAAAGACTGGACGATTTCTGAGAATGAAATGGAATATACATTTAAGTTAAGAGAAGGTGTATTGTTCCATAATGGTCAGGAATTGACGGCTGAAGATGTAGAATATACCTATCAGCGGATTCTGGATCCAGAATATGGTTCTGGTTTAAGAGCTAAAATTGAATCAATTAAATCAATTGAAGTAATTGATGATTATACAATTAAGTTTACTTTAAATGAACCATATGCTCCTTTTATGCTGGGTATGACTTTTGGAATTATTCCCAAAGAATATGCAGAAGAAGTTGGGGATGAGGAACTGGGAAGAAATCCTATCGGTGCAGGTCCTTTTAAGTTAGAAGAATGGGATCCTGGAAATCAGATAGTCCTATCTGCATATCAGGATCACTGGGATAAGGTACCTAACATCAAAAAATTGGTGATTAGACCTATTCCAGAATCTGCAACTCAGGCAATGGAACTCCGCAGTGGAGGCATTGATTTTGGAGTGAATCTTGATGTTGGTCAGCTGGAATCATTTAGAAACAATCCGGATTTTAAAGTTAAAACAGCTGCGGGGGCAGGTATTAATTTCTTAGGTTTTAATTTTGACATGGTACCCACTAATGAACGTAAATTTCGAGAAGCTGTACTGCAGGCTGTTCCGTTTGACCAGATGATTCCTCAGATTTTTGGAATCCTGGGAGAAAGGGCATATTCAATGCTGCCTCCAACACTCTGGCCGGAAGAGAGAGAATACTTGAAAGAAAATGCGGTTGGTTTTGATCCAGAAGCAGCAGCTCAGAAATTTAAGGAATTAAAAGCAGCTGGTGTGATTCCAGAAGATTATGTTGTTCGGGTATATGTTTCCAATAGCCGTCCGAATCAGGTCAAGACTGCAGAAGCTATGGTAACTGCATTAAATCAGGCGGGTTTAACTGCAGAAGTAAATGCTATGGAATTTGGCACAATGTGGGATATGCTGGGCCGGGGTGAAATTGGAATGTTTTTCTTGAGATTTGTTTCTGATCCTGATCCTGATTACTGGTTATATAGATTCTTTAAATCTGATGGTTCTTTAAACAGAGCTTTTTATGAGAATGATCAGGTAGATCAGTGGTTGGAAGAAGCAAGATCAATTTCCGATCAGGCCAAAAGAGAAGAGTTATATCAGAAAGTATTAAGAAAAGTATTAATTGAAGACCTGGTCTTCCATCCTCTTGCCCATTCAAATCAAATTTATGTAATGCAGGATGAAGTTCAGGAATTAAACCCTGGTAATTCACTGATAATCCCCTTAGTTACTCCAACTGCAAATGTCTATAAGGAATAGCGGTGGGTTCAGTTTTAAAGTGAATTATCATTTTGACAGCTTAGAAAGAGATTAAAAGATTAATTATCTTAAACTACTATGCAGATAGCTGAGACTATCTGCATAGTCTTTTTAGAAAGAGGTGAACAATTTGTTTGCTTATATTATTAAAAGACTGCTCTGGTTAATTCCGGTTGTGATCGGAGTCTCCTTAATTTTGTTTGGAATTATGCAGCTGGTACCCGGGAATCCGGCGGCTATTATGCTGGGGACAAACGCAACACCGGCAGCCATAGAAGCCCTAAATGAAAAATTTGGTTTTAATGAACCGTTTCATGTCAGATATTTTTTGATGCTTAAAAATTTTATAACCGGTGAACTAGATTCAATTTATTATGGAGATGAGGTAATAAATATTATTGGTAGGAGACTGACTGCTACAATTGAATTAGGATTACTTTCTCTGATTATTGCGATTTTAGTGGCGATTCCAACAGGTGTTATAGCTGCGGTAAAAAAGAATTCTCTATTTGATCTTTTAAGTATGTTTATTGCAACTATTGGTATTTCTGTACCAGCTTTTTTTACAGGTATTATTTTTATCTATATATTTTCTGTTTATTTTCCATTTTTTCCTTCTTCGGGTTATGGGGGTCGTATCTGGACTTTAAGTGGGCTGCGTCACTTAATTTTACCGGCTTTTGCCTTAAGTACGGTAATGATTGCTTCTACCAGTCGGATAACCAGATCTTCAATGCTTGATATTATGAAAGAAGATTATCTGGTTACAGCACGATCTAAAGGAGTTTCCGAAAAAGTTATTATTTTAAAACATGCTTTTCGCAATGCTCTGATTCCGATCATTACCAATATTGGGAACCAGCTGGCTATGATGTTTGGAGGCGCAATTTTAATTGAATCTGTTTTTGCATGGCCAGGTGTAGGGAGGCTGGCGGTTAAAGCTGTGGAGGCTAGAGATCAGCCGCTGGTTTTTGGTTCAATTTTAATTTTATCTATTCTTTTTGTCCTGGTCAATTTGCTGGTAGATATTATTTATGTTTTTATTAATCCCCGGATTAGCTATAAATAGAAGTAGGAATGAAATGAGGTGCTGGAATTTGAAAAAGAAAATTATTTTATTTATACTATTATTAATTCAAATCTATATAAGTTACCAAAACTGGCTGATAGAGGGTAAAATCTGGAGCAGACTGGAATATAAATTTGCTACAGGTTTTTCTGTAATGTTAATTGTTTTCTTTTTATTTTTATTATTTAAAAATAGTGTTTTTCTTAAATTAAAGGAAAATGCTCTTTATGCAAAAATGTTTAAAGAATTTAATAAAGGTTATGGAGGTAAAATTGCAGTTGTCATGCTGGCTTTGATTTTTTATGCTGCTTTTATGGCTCCATTTATTGCCCCTTATTCTCCAACTGAAATTGATTACAGCAATATGACCTATTCAGCACCCTCATTGGAGCACTGGTTTGGCACAGATGATTTTGGCAGAGATATGTTTTCGCGAGTTCTTTATGGTGCCAGAATTGCTCTGGGAGTTGGCTTTTCAGCTGTCTTAGTTAATGCCAGTCTGGGTGTCAGTTTAGGACTGCTGGCCGGTTATTATGGTGGTAAAACGGATATGATAATTATGCGGGTAGTAGAAATCTGGAACTCAATCCCTTTTATTCTGCTGGCTCTGGCTATAATATCTGCTCTGGGAACCGGGATTGTCAATATCATAATCGCTGTTGGAGTTACCGGTTTAATTAATTTTTCCCGTCTAACTCGTTCCATAGTTTTTCAAATCAAAGAAAAGGAATACGTTTCTGCAGCTAAAGCTCTGGGAGCAAGTGATCTGCGGATTCTATATAATCATATCTTACCTAATTCAATTTCATCATTAATTGTACTGGGAACTTTAAGAATTGGGATTTCAATTCTAGTTGTTGCCGGTCTGAGTTTTCTAGGGCTGGGAATTCAGCCGCCAACTGCAGCCTGGGGAACAATGTTAAATCGTGGTCAGGAATATTTAATTCAAGCACCATGGATGTCAATTTTTCCGGGACTGGCAATTATTATTACAGTTTTGAGTTTCAATCTACTTGGTGATGCCTTAAGAGATGCCCTTGACCCCAGACAGCTGGATTAGTGTACCCTGCACTCTTACCGTTTAGGGATCCGATTTTTTCCAGGAAGTGATTTGATTTTTAAAGGAGTAGATCTGATTTATGCAGCATAGAGAAGAGAGTATAAATAAAGATAATAATTTAACTGCTAAATTGAATGATTCAAGTTTAAAAAGTGGAGTCAAAGATGCCCTACCAATTATTTTGGGTTATCTGCCAATTGGTATTGCTTATGGAATGCTGGCTGTAAATAAAGGTTTAACACCACTGCAGACTACTGCAATGTCAGCCTTTGTTTTTGCCGGTTCTGCCCAGCTGGTGTCCATTGAAATGATAGCTGCTGGAGCAGCAGTGGCTGCCATAGTTTTCATGACATTTCTGGTAAATTTACGCCATCTTTTGTTATCGGCTTCTTTAAGCCTTCATTTAAGAAATCTGCCGCTCTATTATTATCCATTTTTAGGTTTTTTAATAACCGATGAGTCTTTTGCAGTTGCCATGAGTAAAATAGAGAGCCAGAAGAACAAACAGCGATATTTTCTCGGCCTGGGCTTTACAGCTTATCTGGGCTGGGTTTTTAGTTCTGCTATAGGGGCTTTCTTAACCGAATTCATTGATTTAGGTAGTGGAGGAGCACTGGATTTTGTTTTACCGGCAATGTTTGTAGTCCTGCTGGTTATGCAGATCAGCTCCCGGAGTGAAATAATTGCTGCTATTTTTTCTGCCTTTGCCTCACTTTTTTTGGCTCTGACGATTAATGGCAGCTGGAATATCATTCTGGCTACAGTCCTGGCTGCTTTTTTAGGGGTGTATATCGATGGAAATAGTTAAGTTTATGCTGATGATTGTCGGGATGGTGCTTGTAACCTTTATTCCCAGATTTTTACCCCTGGCTCTGCTGGGTAAAAAAGAGCTGCCTGAAAAAGTTGTGCTCTGGCTGAGTTTTATTCCGGCGGCTGTGCTGGCAGCTTTACTGGCTCCATCAATACTGCTTAAAAATGGCAGTCTTTATTTAAGCCTGGAAAATACTTCTCTAATTGCTTTTTTCCCGACTCTACTGGCTGCATATAAGACAAAAAACATATTTTATACAGTTAGTGGCGGTTTAATTTTCTATTTATTAATATCATTTTTATTTTAAATTATTTTTCCATATTAAGATTAGATAATACCAGGTAACTATATCTAATGAGTTATTGTGGATGCCATTTTAGTTCATTTACTTAGCGGCTGTTTTTTTAGAAATATAGGACAATTAGAAACATAGGACAATAGAATTTAAATTGGGGGAATTTAAAAATGGAAATTAAAGTTGATTTATTTAGTGATACGGGGACAAAGCCTTCTCAGGATATGAGAAGATTTATGGCTGAGGCAGAGGTTGGGGATGAGCAGCTGGGGGAAGATCCAAGTGTTAATCGTCTCTGTCGGATGACTGCCGAAATGCTGGGCAAAGATGATGCAATTTATTTACCTTCTGGTTTAATGGCAAATCAAATTTCTTTTGCTGTCCATACAGACCAGGGAGCTGAAATAATAATGGATCAGACAGCACATCCTATTCATTATGAGAGTGCTGCACTGGCTGTTATTTCAGGAGCTTCAATTAAAGCTCTTGCTGGAGTAGGCGGAATTTTTACTGCTGAGCAGGTGGAGAAAGCTATCAGAGAGAAGGATTATCACAGTCCGCAGACAAAAGTTATCTCTATTGAACAGACAACTAATTTGGGTGGTGGCCGAATCTGGCCTCTGCAGAGAATTAAAGAAATAGCAGAACTCGCGGTAGAAAATGATCTAAAAATGCATATGGACGGAGCCCGGATGTTAAATGCTGCAGTTGAGGCAGAAGTTGATCCGGCAGAATACGGACAGTATTTTGATTCGATCTGGATTGATCTGAGTAAGGGTCTGGGAGCCCCGGTTGGCTCAGTGCTGGCTGGATCAGCAGAATTTATAGAAAAAGCTCGTTTCTGGAAACAGAGATTGGGTGGAGCCATGAGGCAGGCCGGAATTATTGCAGCTGGCGGTATTTTTGCTTTAGAGCACAATGTTGCTCGTCTAAAAGAAGATCACAAACATGCCAGGATGCTGGCAGAAACTATTGCCGATCAGGAAGGTCTGGAAATTGATCCAGATACAGTTGAAACAAATATAGTTCTCTTTTCTGCAGCAGATGGAAAGACAGATTTATTTGCAGATGAACTGCTGAAAAAAGGAATTAGAGTTAGCAGACTGGAAGGAAAACTGCGTGCTGTTACTCACTTAGACTTAAGTTTAGAAGATATTCGCTATGCTGTAAAACATATTGAAAAGACCGCTCGAGAAATCTTTGCTTAAATTAAATTATAAAATAGGAAGGATTTTAGTACTCTGTCAAGAATATTTTAATATAAGCTAATTAATTAATCTATCAATAAACTTAACTTTATTAAATTTAAAGAGGAGAGTGAGTCCAATGGAACAGGTGTATGAAAAAAAGCGTGAACAGCTTCTTAGTGATCTCAGTGATATGAGTGAAGTTGCAGAAGAAATGCTGCAGAGTGTTATTAAAGCAATGGACAATTTGAATGTTGAGAAAGCTCATGAAATTATTGAAAAAGATGATGTGCTGGATAACTATTTAATCACAATAGAAGAAGAAGTTTCGCGCTTGTTAACCCTGGATCAACCCCTGGCAGCTGATACCTGGTTTAGTATTGCAATGATTAAAATTGCAAATGACTTAGAAAGAATAGGAGATCAGGCAACTAATATAGCCGAGATTTTACTTGAATTAAAACATGATGGAATTATGAAACCACTGATAATGATTCCAGAACTCGCTGATATTGTTACCGATATGCTGGATGTAGTATTAGAGTCATTTGCCACCAAAAATTCGGATCTTGCAGAAGCAGCCTGCCGAATGGACGAAAAAGCAGATAATCTTTATGAAGATATTTATTTTAAGGCTATTAAAATGATTAGTCAAAAAGAAGATAAGGAAAAAGTAAAGCAGATAGTTCAGCACATCAATTTAGCTAAAGCACTAGAGCGGGTAGGAGATCATGCAACTAATATTGGTGAAGAAACCATCTTTATTGTGACCGGTAAAAGAGTTAAGTATTAAATATATTTGATTTTAAGAAGATTTTATAAAAACAAATGAAAATTATTTTTGATTTCTAGCATAGATTAAGAAAACGGCCTATAAAAATAGGCCGTTTTTTGATGAATCTATTTATTAAATTTAAAGGTTTAGAAAGCAGAATTTAAAATTGCTTTTTCAACTACTCGAGCAGCTAGAATACCGACCTGATTAATATCAGCTTTTACCTGATTGGCGGCTAAAGTAAAAACACTGTCACCATCTAAAAGGGTGTGAACAGGATAAATTGTACGGCTCAATCCACTGTGGGCCATCATAGATACCCGATTTGCCTCTGATTTATTTAAAAAAGCATTAGTTGCTACCACAATTAGAGTGGTATTTTGGCGTAAAAATCCGAGGTTAATCTCCGGTTGATTAATAATAGTTTCTTCTGTATTAACAAAATTGCCGTCCTGATCCTGAGCTCCAGCAATAATTTTTCCACTCTCAGGATCTTTAAGATCACCAAAAGCATTGACCACTGCCAGCGCTGAAACAATAAGCTCACCACTTTTGCAAGCTGCATGACCGAGTCCTGTTTTGCTGGCATTTTCCATTCCCCTTATTTTGCCACAGGTAGATCCTGCTGCAGCACCAATAGTTTTGTTCTCCTGAGCAGAATTGTCAGCATTTACACAGGCCTGATAGGCCATTTTTTGATCAGGATAGTCACTGCTTTTGTATTCTAAATCATAGATAACAGCAGCAGGTACAATGGGTACAACTCCACCTCCGGTTTGAAAGCCGATATTTTTTTCTTTTAAATACTGCATAACTCCTCCAGCAGCATCAAGTCCATAAGCACTTCCTCCGGTTAAAAAGACAGCATTAGCTTTGTCTACTGCAGCCCGGCTGTCGGTCAGAGCAAATTCTCTGCTTCCAGGTGCCCCACCGCGGACTTCTGCTCCAACTGTAAAATCAACATCAGTTAAAATCACCGAACAGCCGGTACCTGTTTTCTGATTATCGGCATGACCAACTTTTATTCCTTTAACAGCTGTTAAATCATTATTCATTTTTTCCCTCCTAATGTACTTTTTCACTTTTAGGGTATCTTATCTATAGAGTTTGAATTTTAAAAATCATAGACTATTTATTTACATTATAACATTTTTGGACAGAAAATTTTAGTCGTTGAATGAAAATCAAAATTTTGAACTGTCAGGGACTGCCACATCAAAAGCATTTAAATAGAATACACTTGGACTTAATTTAGAAAATATTTCTTGCTCGAGGCAGGAAAATCAATTTTCATATCAAATAATATGTATAAGAGAAGAAACAATTTTCAAAAAATATGGAGGTGGAATTTGTGAATTTTAAGAAATTATCGATTACTTTATTAACTCTGGTTTTAGTTATGACTCTATCTTTTACTGTGCTGGCAGAAGAAGTTGAATTGAGAATTTATCATGTAAATGATGTTCACTCAAGGGTAGAAGAAGACGACTATGCAGGCAGCATGGGTTATGCTAAAATGGAAACCCTGGTTAAACAGGGCAGAGAAGAAAAGGAAAATGTAATGTTTTTAGATGCTGGCGATACTTTCCACGGGCAGACAATTGCTAATATAAATGAAGGTGAAGCAATAAGTCATATTCTGGATTTAATGGATCTGGATGCTTTAACCCTGGGAAATCATGATTTTAATTATGGTCAGGATAGATTAAAAGAATTAGCTCAGATGAGTAATTTCCCATTTTTAGCTGCTAATTTGAGCAGAGAAGATGGTAAAGAAATTCCATATACGCAGGATTATCTAATTAAAGAATATGATGGAGTTAAAGTTGGTATTTTTGGGTTAGTAACTCCGGAAACCAGCTATAAAACACATCCTAAAAATGTGGAAGGATTGGTCTTCGAAAATCCTATTGCTACTGCTAATGCTGTAGTCAATGAACTGGAAAGTAAAGTAGATGTAGTTATTGCTCTATCTCACTTAGGAATTAGTGAAGGCAGTAAATATACAAGTACTATGGTTGCAGAAGAAGTTTCTGGTATTGATTTGATTATTGACGGCCACAGCCACAGCGTAATAGAAAAAGGCATGATGGTTAATGAAACAATGATTGTTCAGGCTGGAGAATATTCTAAATATCTGGGATATGTAGATCTGACAATTAATAATGGTGATGTATCAAATATAACAGCCAATTTAATTCCTAGAGAAGATACTATGGATGTTGAAAAAGATTATATAATTTCAAAAGTTGTAGGAAGAGTTAATAGAGCCAATGCGGCAATTACTTCTCAGGTAGTTGGTAAAACTGCTGTTGAATTAAATGGAGCCAGAGGTAATGTACGGACCGGGGAAACTAATCTTGGTAATTTAATAACTGATGCAATGCGAAGCAAATTAGATACTGATGCTGCCATTACTAATGGTGGCGGAATTAGAGCTTCTATTAATCAGGGCAAAATTACTCAGGGTGAAGTAATCACAGTTTTACCATTTGGTAATACTGCAGTGGCTATAGAGCTCAGTGGTGCTGATCTAAAAGCTGCTTTAGAACACGGTGTTTCCGAATATCCTGCAGCTGAAGGTCTTTTCCCCCAGGTTTCCGGAATTAAGTTCATCTTTGATGGTGATGCTGAAGCTGGAAATAGAGTTCAGCAGGTCTGGGTTGGTGGCGAAAAACTTGATCCAGATGCAGTGTACACTGTAGCTACCAATGACTTTATGAAAGCTGGTGGAGATGGCTACACAATGTTTAAAGATGCTCCAATTGTCAAAGAAGCTGGAGGCTTAGAAGAAGTATTAATGGAATATATTGAAGCTAATTCTCCTGTAGCCCCAGAAACTGAAGCAAGAATAGTAGAAAAATAAAACGTGCAGCTGCCGCTTGCTTCCCGATATAAGTCGAAAAGTGTCGAACTAACAAAAGAAAAGTACCCTCTATTGATTTTTCAGTAGAGGGTTTTTTTAGGTTATATCATTAAAATTGTACATCTACTTTACAATTGTCATAAAATTAGATAAAATTAAGCTGTAATTTAATCTATTGCAGTAATAAAATAATAAAGGGAGGTAATTATTATTAGTGGAGAAACAGTTGGTTTTTTGTCGATAATCCCACCCCTGCTGGCTATTTTGCTGGCAATGTATACCAGGGAAGTACTTATTTCTTTATTTGCTGGAGTCTGGTCTGCAGCTTTGATCATTAGCAGCTGGAATCCAATTTCGGCAACTTCATTATCTTTGCGCTGGATTGTTAATACAGTTAATGACCCCTGGAATGCTAAATTTTTAATTTTGATTATGCTGATGGGAGCTGGAGCTGCCTTGATTTACAAATCGGGAAGTGTGCTGGCCCTGGAAAATTGGATGGGCAGTGCTGTTAGAACTTCAAGGGATTCTCAGATTTTAACCTGGATGATTGGAATGTTTATCTTTATCGACTCTTATACCAGTACAATTGTAACTGGAAATGCAACCCGGGATGTGAGTATCAAAAATAAAACATCCAGAGAAGCTCATTCGTATATCTTAGACTCCACAACTGCTCCGGTGACAACCTTTGGCCCGGTTTCCAACTGGATTGGTTATCAGGTTTCGATGATTGCTGCAGGATTTACTGCTGCTGGAATAACTGCTGAGCAGATTGGAATGACTCCTTATGCAGTATTCTTGCGTTCAATCCCCTGGAATTTTTACTGTCTTTTAGCCTTTTTTACAGTTGGCTTTGTAGCTATCACTCAGAGATATTATGGTCCAATGCTCGATGCAGAATGGAGAGCCCGTAAAGAAGGTAAATTAATGAAAGATGGAGCAGAGGCTTTATCAGATATTAGTACTGATGTAGGTGAGCAGAGTCAGATAAATCCCAAATTGATGAACTTCTTTTTACCAATCATTTCATTACTGGCTGTCAGTGTATTTTCGATGTGGTGGCTTGGTGACGGCTACCAGGCTGGAGTTAGTATTGCTCAGGCATTTCAGGAGACTGATATAGCACTGGCCCTGCTTTATGGATCATTTGCCTTTGTCTTTTTTGCTCTTGTCGGAGCTCTGGCTTATAAAACGATGTCCTTAAGTGAAGCCAGTGATGCAGTAATTGATGGTTTTAAAACTATGATTATTGCAGCTGCGATTATAATTTTAGCCTGGACAATTGGATATGCAACTGATCAGGTTGGGACTGCAGACTATGTAGTAAATATTTTAATGAACATTGGCTTACCGGGTAGAGCCCTGCCGATAATTATCTTTTTAGCGGCAATGTTTATTTCCTTTACTACCGGGACTTCCTGGGGGACAATGGCTATTTTAACACCGATTGCTGTTTCCACAGGTTATGAATTAGTAGGATTTAGTATTGTACCAGTTCTGATGGGAATTTTATTTGGCGGTGCAATTTTTGGAGATCATGTTTCTCCAATCTCTGATACAACTGTAATGTCTTCAATCTTTGCCGGTTCTGATCATATTGATCATGTAAGTTCACAGATTCCCTTTGCTTTAACGGCTGCTGGAGTTACAATTTTTACTTTAATACTCTATGCTTTAGGAATTGATTCGGTAGTTATTCTATTAACTACAGCTTTTATTCTGACCATAACTGCAGCAGTTTTGTTAAATAAATATGATGCTAAAAGAAAAGGTCTGCCTGAGGTAATGCCGACTGTTGAAGAAATTAAAGCCGGGATTAAATCAGGTAGTAAAATGAAGATTTTTAATAAAATTGCTGCTGCAGCGTCGGCGTTTTATCTGATTTATATGATCAGTATTTTCCTTTTTTCTAATCTAGCTTCGTAGTCTAATAATGAATTTCAATTAGGAAATAATTTAGGTATAAAAATAAAATAAATTTAATTCCCCTGAGTTTTTAAGTTGGTTTAATATGCAGCTTAAATTCTCAGGGGATTTATTATTTAATAAGTAGATATAAGATGTGAAATTAATCATTTGGCAGCAAATTCGATTTAGAAGTATTTTTCTGCTATAATAGTTAGTAGATTGCCTGGATAAAAACGAGATAGGATTTTAGTCTTTAATTAAAACTATAAAAATTATAAATTTTTTTAGAAATGATTTTTTGAACTCAGGAATTATAAAGGAGTTACTGATAAATTAAATGGAAAAGAAAAAACAGGATCTAAAAAAGAAAGAAAACAAGGAAGAGTTAGAAAACCCAAGAGATCAGTTTATGGTAATCTCAAAAGATGATATGCGAAAAAGAGGCTGGGAAGAACTTGACTTTATTATTGTCAGCGGTGATGCCTATGTAGATCACCCTTCTTTTGGCACAGCGATTATTGCCAGGGTCTTAGAAGATGCCGGTTTTAAAGTAGGGATAATTGCTCAACCTGACTGGAGATCAACAGCTGATTTTAAAAAACTGGGCAAACCCAAATTCGGATTTCTGGTAACTGCTGGTAATATGGATTCGATGGTCAATCACTATTCAGTTTCTAAAAATCACCGCAGTTATGATAATTACTCTCCAGGTGGAGAAAGCGGTCAGCGTCCGGATCGGGCAACTATAGTTTACAGTAATCGTCTGCGGGAAGCTTATGGAGAGATTCCAATAATTATTGGCGGAATTGAAGCCAGTCTGCGCCGTTTTGCTTACTATGACTACTGGGATGATAGTGTGCGCCGTTCCCTGCTTTTTGACAGCAGAGCTGATCTTTTAGTTTATGGAATGGGAGAAAAACAGATTTTAAAAATTGCTGAAAACTTAGAAGCTGGACTGGAGATTAAATATATTAATTATCTGCCGGGAACAGCTTTTATTGCAGACGAGCTGGAATCTTTATATGATTATGAACTTTTACCATCCTATGAGGAAGTAAAGAGCAGCAAAAAGCAGTATGCTTATGCTTATAAAATTGAATATCTAGAACAGGATCCAATTAGAGGTCAGCAGCTGGTACAGCAGCATGGAAACCGTTATTTAGTTCAAAATCCACCTGTTGAGCCCTTAAGTCAGGCAGAACTGGATCATATTTATACACTGCCCTATCAGCGGGATTATCACCCTGCTTACGAAAGAGATGGAGGAGTACCGGCGATTAAAGAGGTTAAATTCAGTCTGGTCAGTTCTCGCGGCTGTTTTGGTGCCTGTTCATTTTGTGCTATATCTTTTCATCAGGGTAAAATGATGACAGCCCGCAGTAAAGAATCACTGGTGGAAGAGGCTGAGCAGATAATTGCTATGGATGATTTTAAAGGTTATATCCATGATGTGGGAGGACCGACTGCTAATTTTCGCAAACCTTCCTGTTCAGATCAGCTTTCGCGGGGGATGTGTAAGGGCAAGGAATGTATGTTCCCTGATCCCTGCAGTAAGTTAGAGGTTGATCACGAAGAGTATTTTGAGATTTTGAGAGAATTAAGAAAGCTGCCGGGAGTAAAAAAGGTATTTGTTCGCTCCGGTATCCGTTTTGATTACCTTTTAGAAGATGAAGGAAGCCGCAAATATTTAAAAGAGCTGGCGGCTCACCATGTAAGTGGTCAGCTTAAAGTTGCTCCGGAACATGTTTCAGATAAAGTTTTGGGTTATATGGGTAAACCGGGAATTGAGGTTTTTGATAAGTTTAGAAAAGCTTTTTATCAGGTTAATCAAGAAATTGGTTTAGAACAGTATTTAATTCCCTATTTTATTTCCAGCCATCCGGGCAGCCGGCTGGAAGATGCAGTAGAACTGGCAGAATATTTAAGAGATATCAATCATCACCCTGATCAGGTACAGGATTTTTATCCGACTCCAGGAACAATGGCCACTGCTATGTATTACAGCGGCTATAATCCCCGGACAATGGAAGAAGTCTACGTAGCAAAATCAAAAGAAGCCAAAAAAATGCAGAGAGCACTGCTGCAGTATCATAAAAAGGAAAATCAGCAAATAGTGCGTAAAGCCTTGAAAATGGCCGGGCGTAAAGATTTAATCGGTTATGATAAAAAATCACTTGTACCACCTACTCATTAGTAAATTAAAATAAAACAGCAGGAGGTATTTAAATGTCTACAGTAACCACAGATGACAAATACAACTTATTATTAGATAACTTAAAGGAGCTTGAACCTTTTGTGATTGCTTTTTCGGGAGGAGTTGACAGCACCTTTTTAACGGCCGCAGCTCAAAAAGCCGGAGCCAACTTTGAAGCTGTGACGGTTAACACTCCTTTTGTCCCTGATAGAGAAATCAGGGAAGTTGAAGAACTGGTGCAGGAATTAAATTTTGAACATCAGCAAATAGAAGTTGAGCTTGCAGAACTGGAAAAAGCAGTAGAAAATACGGCTGAGCGCTGTTATCACTGCAAAAAAGTAATTTTTAATCAGATTCTTGATTATGCTGATGGTAAAACAGTGGTCGAAGGTTCTAATCTTGATGACACCGGTGATTATCGGCCGGGACGTAAAGCTTTACAGGAACTGGGAGTTAAGAGTCCACTGCTTGCAGCACAGCTGACAAAAAAAGAAATTAGAATGCTCTCTAAAGATTTAGGGCTGGTTACCTGGAATAAGCCTACATTATCCTGTCTGGCTACCCGGGTTTCCTATAACAATCCGATTACAGCAGAGAGACTGGAAAAAATCGAGATTGCTGAGGAACTGCTGCGGCGAAATGGATTTGAACAGTTCAGGGTTCGAGACCACAACAATCTGGCTCGAATTGAATTATCGGAAGCTGATAGAGAAAAAATTCTTGATTTAAACTTAATGAATAAACTGTGGGATAAATTACAGAAATTAGGGTTTCAATATGTTACCTTAGATTTATCAGCCTATAAAAGTGGAAGTATGAATAAAGAAATTCTGGAGGGAAAAGATGAATAAAGAAGATATTACAGCAATTTTAGAAAAGGTTAAAAATGGAGAAATAGAGGTAGACGAGGCAGCTTCTTCGTTAAAGGATCTGCCTTTTAAGGATCTTGGTTTTGCCAAAGTAGATAATCACCGCAGTCTGCGCAATGGTTATCCCGAGGTGATTTACTGTGAAGGAAAATCTTTAATGGAAATTGAAGGTATAGTTAAAGAAATGCTGAAACACGAGAATAATATACTGGCCAGCAGAGCCAGCGAAGAAGTATATGAGAGAATTAAAGAAATTGCACCTGAGGCGGTTTATCATGAGCGGCCGAAGATGATTTTTATAGAAAAACAAAAGCTGGAGAAAACTAAGAGTAAAATTTTGGTGGTTAGTGGTGGTACTTCGGATATTCCGGTTGCAGAAGAAGCTGTAGTAACTGCTGAAGCTCTTGGAAATTCAGTTGAGCGCCTCTATGATGTTGGTGTGGCCGGGATTCACCGTCTGCTCAGCAATCTGGATAAATTTAATGATGCCCAGGTAATTATAACAGTAGCTGGAATGGAAGGCGCTCTGGCCAGTGTAGTCGGCGGCTTAGTCGATAAACCGGTAATTGCTGTTCCAACCAGTGTTGGTTATGGAACTAATTTTGGAGGAGTTTCTGCCCTGCTGACAATGCTCAACAGCTGTGCCAGTGGAATTGGAGTAGTCAATATAGATAATGGATTTGGTGCTGCTTATCTGGCCAGTACAATTAACTTACAGATAGAAAAAGCAAGAGAGGAAGGATAAAATGGAAAAAATATTATACTTTGATTTACTTTCCGGAATCAGTGGGGATATGACAATTGCATCTCTGCTTGATCTGGGGGTAGATCAGGATAGATTTTTAGAAGAATTAAAAAAGTTAAATCTTGCAGGTTATGAGATTGAAATTTCTACTGTCCAGAAAAATGGAATTACTGCCACCGATTTTAAAGTTGTATTAGAGGATGAGACTCATCCTGATCATGTGGCGGCTGGAAATGACAAAGCTGCTGCGGGATATCATGAACACCATGGACACCATGAACACAGTCATCAGGGAGCTGTTCCTCACAGTCACAGCAGTGATCAGATTCACCGTAATTTTAATGATATTAAAGAATTAATCAACCAGAGCCAGCTCAGCCAGAAAGTAAAAGATTTGAGTATTGATATTTTTGCAAAAGTAGCAGAAGCTGAAGCAAAGGTTCACAATAAGTCAATTGCTGAAGTTCATTTTCACGAAGTAGGGGCTGTTGATTCTATAGTAGATATTGTAGGGGCAGCTATTTTAGTTGAACTGCTGAATCCGGATCATATTTATGCTGCTGCCGTACCGTTAGGCACCGGATTTGTGGATGCCGCCCACGGTAGAATTCCGATCCCGGCCCCGGCAACAATTGAAATTTTAAAAGGTGTACCTGTCTACTCAACAGGGGTTAGAGGAGAACTGGTTACTCCTACCGGAGCTGCTATTATTAAAACTCTGGCAGAAGAATTTATTGAGATGCCAGAAGTTGAGGTAGAAAAAATCGCTTATGGTGCCGGCAAAAAGGATTTTGAAATTACAAATCTCCTGCGGGTTTATCAGGCTAAAAAAAAAGTAAAGAAAAGCTCTTAATTTTAGAAACAAATATTGATGATATGAGTGGAGAAATTTATTCTTATCTGTTCCAGAAACTGTTTGAGGCCGGTGCTAAGGATGTCTATCTCACAAATATTATGATGAAAAAGAATCGTCCGGCTCAAAAACTGACTGTGCTTACAGCTGCAGAGAAACGAAAAGAACTGGAAGAAATTATTTATATAGAAACAACCACTCTGGGTATTAGGCACCGGGAAGTTGAACGCAGCTGTCTGGAGCGCAGGTATTTTGATTTGAATTCTTCATTAGGAAAGGTAACCATTAAGGCCGGTTATTATGAAGGAGAATTAATTAAATTTTCTCCGGAATATGAGGAGTGTAAGGAAATCGCTGAAAGAGAAAATATGGGACTGCAGAAAGTTTATGATCTCTTAAAAAAAGAGGCAGCAGAAAAATTATTTACTTAAAATTTCTGACTTAACAGAGGTGAGAGCTGATATGATAAAATTTACTGCAATTGGAAAAGTTAGGAGTAAATTTAAAAAGCCGGTAGGTCCGGCAGAGATGAAAAATAATGAAAGTATTATTGAAATTGAAGCTCAATATGAAGATGGCCTTTATAAAATAGAGGATTATGAATATCTACAGATAGTTTATTACCTGCATCAGACAGAAGCTTATGATTTAATTTCCGAATGGCGGGTAGGGCCTAAAAGAGGTGTTTTTTCGTCCCGAAGTCCCAGGCGCCCCAATCCAATTGGAGTTACAACAGTTAAATTATTAAAAAAAGAAGATAATAAACTCTTTGTCTACGGACTGGATGCAATTGATGGGACTCCGGTTTTAGATATCAAAGTTTACTCAGAATTAATGGACGCAAGCTCTTCTCTGGAAACTAAATTATCATATTGAAGAACAAAAGAAATAATTTTGAAAAAATTCTAACAAAACTCTTGCCAAAGTATTTTTAAAGTAGTATAATCTAACTGAACCGACAGAAAGTGAGTAGCGGAGTTATTATTAGGTCGGTGGGCTTATTTTCTGGAACAAAGTAGATGTGCAGCGAGTATGTTCCCTAACAAAATTATTAAGGGGGCATTACTAATGAAGAACATTTTTAAGCACAAGCGCACTCACAAGGATCAGGTTAAGGCTAACGAACAGTCTGATGCTGATCAGAGACATGACAACTTAAAAAATAGCGCCTTGATGGAATATTATATGATGGGCGGCTACTAAAATCAAAGATCAAAATTAAACCCTGGAGCTTTTAGCTTCAGGGTTTTTGCAGGTTTGCCTGGCATAGGGGGGTCTCTAAGTCCATTGTTTAGTAACATTATACTGGATGAACTGGATAAAGAACTGGAGATACTCAATTATAAATTCTGCCGCTATGCTGATGATAACCAGATTTATGTTAAAAGTAAGAAAGCAGCTAAAAGAGTTATTGAAAGTCTAACTGGATTTCTTGAAAATTCTGACTCTCAGGCTGTTTATCTAATTGATTGATCTTCGACAAATTGTTTAATAAGAATACTGGCTTTTTTATTCAATTTTATCACCTTTTTCACCTATCCATCATTTTTAAATTATTTTCCTGGCTCACTTTTAAATTATATATATATAATTGCAGAAAAATTAAAAAATTTTAATTTTTTGCAGGAATTAAGAAAATTATATTTAATTATAGTATTATGCTTACAATTAGTAATAATAATTATTATACGAGGAGGTAAGAAATTGAAAGTAGTATTTGCAGATGTAGAAAGATGTGTTGGCTGCAGACATTGTGAAATGGCATGTGCTGTAGAGCATTCTTCAGGTAAAGATTTATATTCAATGCTGACAGATAAGCCAAAGTCTCAACCAAGGATTCAGGTAGGTCTGGGAATTGACTTAATGACATTTCCTAATAAATGTCAACACTGTGATCCTGCTCCCTGTGAAAATGCCTGTCCAATTGATGCAATTTATCATGATTCTGAGTTTGATTCAGTACAGGTGGAAGCAGAAAAATGTATTTCCTGTGGAATGTGTGCGATGGTTTGTCCCAATGATGCTATCGCTTTTCGCCAGCTAGAAGAAGATGGTAATGATATAGCTTATAAATGTGATCACTGTCTTGAAAGACTGCAGGAAGCTAAAAAACCAGCCTGTGTAGAAGCCTGTAGAACTGATGCTTTAATTTATGCTGAGGCGAATGAGCTTAGTAATCAGAGACAGACAAAACTATTCAGAAATATAACCAGTCAAATCAGGGGCGGAGGGAATCATAAAGAAATACCCAAAAACATTAAATCATTTAAGAAATTACAGGAAAAGATTGCCCAAATAGGACCATTACCATCATCTAAAAAAAGGGAGGATTCTAAAGCATGAGCACTGAGATAGATAAAAAAGTAGATGAACGAACAATAGATGAAGATGAAAAACAGACAATGAAGAGGACTTTAGATGAAAATATTGAAACAGCCTGGGATAGATTAGAAGCACAGCAGCCGCAGTGTGGATTTGGTCAACTGGGGATTTGTTGTAATTCATGTAAAATGGGACCCTGTCAGGTAGACCCATTTGAAGAGGGACCGCAGCGGGGAGTTTGTGGGGCGGATGCTAATTTAATTGTAGCTCGAAATCTGCTAAATGATATGGCAGCTGGGTCAGCCTCACATTCTGATCATGGTCGTGAAGTATTAGAAACTTTTTATGAAACAGCAAATGGGGAAAGCCAGGGTTATGAACTTTTAGACACAGAGAAATTAAAAAATGTGGCGCAAGATATTGGAATAGAAGTGGAAGGTCGTTCTAATTTAGAGATAGCAAAAGAAATGGGTGAACAATTTTTAGCTGAATATGGGATGGTTAAAGGAAAATTAGATTTTACAGATCGAGCTCCAGAAAAAACAAGAGAGATCTGGAATCAAGCAGGTATTATGCCTCGGGGAATTGACCGAGAAGTAGTTGAAGCTATGCATCGAGTTCACATGGGTGTAGGGGCGGATTACACGAATATGTTACTTCATGGTTTAAGAACTTCGCTGGCTGATGGTTGGGGTGGATCAATGATGGCAACTGAGCTATCTGATATTTTATTTGGAACACCTAAAGTGACACAATCCACAGTTAATTTAGGAACTTTAAAAGAAGAGATGGTAAATATTGTGCTGCACGGCCATAATCCTGTTTTATCAGATGTAGTAGTTAAAGCGGCTAATAATCAGGAACTGGTTGATCAAGCTAAAGCTGCCGGAGCAGAAGGAATTAATTTAGTCGGTTTATGCTGTACAGGTAATGAACTATTGATGAGAAAAGGAATACCGATGGCTGGAAATATGCTTAATCAGGAGCTGGCCCTTGCTACAGGAGCAGTAGATGCAATGATTATTGATTATCAATGTATTTTTCCTTCTCTTCCACAGGTGGCAAAATGTTTTCACAGTAAGGTTATCTCTACCAGTGAAAAATCAAAAGTTCCCGGTGCGGTACATAAAGAATTTCATCCTGAAAATGCTTATGATACGGCAACAGAGATAGTTGAACTGGCTATAGATACCTACAAAGAACGGAATCCTCAGAAAGTAGAAATCCCCTGTGAGCCAATGGAAATGGTAGCTGGTTTTTCTGTGGAGGCAATTAAAGAAGAACTAGGAGGCAGTTTTAAACCATTAATAGATGCAATTACTTCTGGAAAAATAAAAGGGATTGTAGGCTCAGTAGGCTGCAGTAATCCTAAAATTCAACATGACTATGGTCATGTTAATTTAGCCAAAGAATTAATGAAGAAAGATATTTTAATGGTTGAAACCGGTTGTGCTGCTGTGGCATCTGGGAAAGCAGGACTATTGGTTCCCGAAGCAGCTAAAATGGCCGGTGATGGTTTGCGTGAGGTTTGTGAAAGCTTAAATATACCACCAATTCTACATATGGGATCCTGTGTTGATTGTTCGCGTATTCTTGCTTTAGCAGGTGAATTAGCTAATGCACTTGATGTAGGTATTGATCAATTACCTGCCGCGGGAGCAGCACCGGAATGGTATGCTCAAAAAGCTCTAACAATTGCTTCCTATTTTGTTGCTTCAGGTTTCTATACAGTAGTAGGATTACCACCTAATACCAATGGCAGTCAAAAGGTTACTGATTTATTAACTGATGAACTGGAAGATGTAGTTAATGCTAAGTTTGCAGTTGAGCCTGATCCAAAAATAGCTGCCCGCATGATTGAACGACATATCTTGAGTCAGAGGGAGGAATTGGGTATATGAGCCAGGATAGAGAAAAAGCTAGAGCACAGGAAAAAGAAAGAAGAAAGAAAGTCTTTTCAGCAGCAGAGGGTTTAGAATCCGATAAAACTATTAATGATTTTAGAGTTGTAACTACCGGTAAGGGTGGAGCAGGTAAGACAACTCTGACTGCTCTTTTAGCACAACTTTTTGCTGAAGGTAAATATCAAGTTTTAGCAGTGGATGAAGACCCCCAGCAAAATCTTGCCTTTTCCTTAGGTTTTCCTGAAGAAAAAGCTGACGAAATAGTTCCTGTCTCAGAAAATATAGATTATATTGAAGAAAAAACAGGGGTAAGACCGGGAGAAAATTGGGGAGCAATGCTCAATTTGAATCCTGATGTCTCAGATGTAGTTAATAGATTTGGCATGAATATTAAAGATAGAATTAACCTATTAGTGATTGGCAGTGTGATTCAGGCAGCTACAGGATGTTTATGTCCAGAAAACTCATTACTGGATTCAATTGTAGGTTATATAAATTTAAGAGAAGATGAAGTTATTTTAATGGATACTCAGGCTGGAGTTGAACATTTTGGTCGTTCACTGGCTGAAGGTTTCCGCAATGCTGTAATTATTACGGAGCCAAGTTTTAACGCGGTACAGGTTGCTTTACACTCAGCTCAGTTAGCAGATCAATTAGAAATAGAGAATATTCATTTAGTAGTTAATAAAGTGCGGGGAGAAAAAGATAAGGATAAAGTAATGGAAAGAGCAGGAGAAAAAATAAAAATCTTTGATTATATTCACTATCTACCTTTTGATGAAAGTGTTTACCGCAATGAACCTGATGTAGCTCCATTATTAAAAAAGAATACGCCTTATGTAAAAGCAGTTAGAGAGCTGTATAGGACTTTAATTGGAGTGGAGAGGGAATAAAAGAGGGGGATAGTTTGATGCGTATTGTGATTATTGGTTCAGGGCCAGCAGGATTGACTGCTGCCCTTACTTTGCGAAAAAGAAACTTTAGGGGAACTATAGATATTTTTTCGGCAGAGAATGTGCCTCCTTATTCTCCAGCAGCTTTAGGAGAATATTTAATTAATGATCAGAAAAATTTACTTTACTGGCAGGGCCAGGATGTCTGCAGTCGTTATGATTTTAACTGTTTTTTAGGAGAAAAAGTGGCTGCAGTAGATCCTGATAAACAGTATGTCCTGACAGAAAACAATAGAAAAAGAAAATTTGATAGATTATTAATAGCTTCTGGTAGTTCGCTTCATATTCCACCAGTAGTTAAAGGAGCAGACAAAAAAGGGATTACTAATTTTAAAAATATTTTTGGGGCCCAGCAAATAAAAGATATGGCGCGTCAGGGAAATAAATCAGCAGTAATTGTTGGTGGTGGATTTTTAGGTGTAGAAATAGCTTTATGTTTAGCTAAAATTGGGATAAAACCTTCTATTTTAAACCGCCGCGGCTGGATAATGCCGCGGTTATTAGACAAAGAAACTGCAGGATATGTAGTCGAAGATTTAGAAAATCAGGGTGTTAATGTAATGCTGAATACTGAAGGAAATCGCTTTACCGGTGAGCGAAAAGTTGAGAGTCTTGTTACCAGTGACGGCAGGGAATTAACAGCCGATTTTTATATAGCGGCTACAGGAGTAAAGCCTAATATTGATTTTATAATTGATAGTGGAATAGAAAATGACGGTTGGGGAATCCCTGTTAACCGATACCTGCAGACTAATTATCAGAATATTTATGCCTGTGGAGATGTAGCTCAGACCGAAGATTTAGTAACTGGAGAGATGACTATTCACGGTCTGCATACAGTAGCAGTCAATCATGGTCAGAGGGCAGCCCTGAATATCTTAGGAGCAGAAAGAAAATATCAAAAGCAGTTTAGTACAAATTCACTGAAAGAATTAAGTTATAAACTAATGGTGGTCGGAAAACTTGAGGGAGAAGAAATTAAATATAAGGATAAAGGAGTTTTGCGAAAAATTTATATAAAAAATAATAAGATTAATGGTTTTGTTTTATTAGGTGATATTTCTAATGCAGGGTTATTCTTTTCATTAATGAAGAAGCGCAAGAATATCAAATATTATAAAGACTATCTATTAGATAAAAATTTTAATCAAGCATTTATAATGACTAGATATATTTAAAACTTAGTTGAAACCAAATAATTAATAATTTTAAATCCTGGCTAATTAAATTGTTTGACTTTTTTTAAAACTACTGTTATAATTATTTTTGGAAGCGATTCCATTTTATTTTTAAACTATTTGGAAGCGGTTCCAAAACAAAAATTTAGAGGGGGATTTATTAAATGAAATCTTTAGATCCAACTATTTCAGTTTTACTGGCAGTATTAATGGTTTTTGGTCTCAGTGCAGTCGGTTTTGCTCAGGAGGTTGAGCTGGAGTTTTTCCAGAATAAGCGGGAAGCTGTAGAAACTTTTGACAGGTTAATTGAGAAATTTGAAAAAGAAAATCCGGATATCAATATCGAACAGAATCATGTCCCTGATGCAGAAACGGTATTAAGATCAAGACTGGCCAGAAACAATATACCTGATATTATGGGTCTCGGAGGGAATTTTACTTATGGTCAAATAGCAGATGCAGGAATTTTTAAGAATTTTGATGATGCTCCTTATTTGAAAAATATTCAACCGGCATATAAAGAAATGCTGCAGGATTTACATGAAGGAAATTCTAACTATGGCGTACCATTTACAGCAAATGCTAATACAGTTTTATATAATAAAGATAAATTTAAAGAATTGGATTTAGATATTCCAAAAACCTGGGATGAATTTATAGCAGCTGCAGAAACTATCCAGAAAAATGGTGGGACTCCTTTTTATTTAACATTTAAAGATGCCTGGACTATTATGGTCCCCTGGAATTCATTAGCTGCAAATCTACAGGGGAAAAATTTTATTAAGCAGAGACTGGCTGATGAGACAACTTTTAAGGCACGTTATCAAAAAGTAGCAGAAAGAATTTATAAGTTACTGGATTATGGACAGGATGATGTTTTTGGTTATGGTTACAGTCAGGGCAATCAGGCTTTTGCTAATGGTAAATCATTTATGTACATTCAGGGTGTCTGGGCAATCAATCCAATTTTAGAAGCAAACCCCGACATTAATTTAGGTGCTTTTGCTCTGCCAGCAGTTAATGATGCAGATGAGAACATGTTAGTTTCGGGAGTAGATACTGTTCTAACAATAAGCAAAAATACTGATCATCCGGAAGCTGCAGAGAAATTTATTAAATTCTTACTTAAAAAAGAAAACGCTCAATTTTACATTGATCAGCAGATGACTTTTTCTGCAGTAGAAAATGTATTTCAAAATGACCCTACTGTAGTTGATTTAAAAGAATATTTTGAAAGTGGAAAAATTGCACCTTTTCCTGATCACTATTATCCATCTGGAATGCAGGTTCCAAACCTGATTCAGGGTTTCTTACATCGAGGTAATGTGGAAGAATTTTTAGAAAAACTCGATTCTGAATGGAATAAAGTACAGTCTCGTTAAGAGATATTTATTTGAATAAAGTAGGAGTTCTTCTCATAATCGAGAGGAGCTCCTTAATTTTAGGTGGGAGGAAATAGTAATGAAAAAAACTTCGTCTGTCTTTTACTGGATGACAATTCCGGCATTTATATTATTTTTTGCTTTTCATACCCTTCCAGCTTTACAGGGTATATTTTATAGTTTCACTAATTATATAGGTTTTGGTGATTATAGTTTTGTTGGTTTTAAAAATTATATAAATTTATTAAATGACGGCAGAGCATTTGATGCCTACATTTTTACATTTAAATTTGCTATTGTTACAACAATCATTGTTAATATTTTAAGTTTGCTTGTTGCCTTAGGACTCAATTCTAAAATAAGGTTTAAAAATACTTTTAGAGCAGTATATTTTGTTCCCTATATGCTGAGTATTTTAGTTGTTGGTTATATATTTAATCATATTTTTACTTTTATTATTCCTCAATTAGGAAGTCAATTAGGAATAGAAATCTTAAGCAAAAACATTTTAGGAAATATGAATTTAGCCTGGATTGGGGTAGTGATTCTTGCTGTCTGGAATTCCAGTGGTTTTAATATTTTGCTTTATTTATCTGGCCTGCAGACTGTTCCAGATGAATTATATGAGGTTGCTAAAATAGATGGTGCCGACAAATGGAATCAATTTAAACATATTACTTTTCCCTTAATTGCTCCATTTCTTACGATTAATATTGTTATTTCAATGCGCGGCTTTTTGATGGTTTTTGATCACATAATGGCTTTAACTCAGGGTGGTCCCGGTCAGGCAACTGAGTCTATTACTCTGCTTATTTATAATGGTGGTTTTATGGGTGGAGAATTTGCATATCAGACTGCTAATGCTGTAGTTTTCTTATTGGTTGTATTAGCCATTTCTTTCTTCCAGTTAAAAGTACTGCAAAAACGTGAGGTGGATTATTAATGAAGGAAAAAACAAATTGGTGGGCGACAGGATTACTGCTTTTGGGTTCATTTATCATAATTATTCCTTTATATATGGCACTCATTGTTTCACTAAAAAATCCTCAGCAGTTAGCTGAATCAATATTGGCCGTACCAGATTCATTTCAATTTTCCAATTATATTAAAGCAATAAAAATGACTAATTATTTTCAGAGTTTAAAAAACAGTGCTTATGTTACTTTTCCAACAGTAGCAGTGGTACTGGTGGTTAATTCAATGGTCTCCTATGCAGTAGCACGCAATATGGATAAAAAATATTTTAAATTTCTTTATTATTACTTTATTAGTGCGATGTTTATTCCTTTTCCGCTGATTATGCTGCCAATTGTTAAGGAAATGTCAATGTTAAGCCTTGATAATCTTAATGGACTTGTATTATTATATATAGTGTATGCTTTACCGTTAAATGTTTTTATCTATGTAGGTTACATAAAATCTCTACCCCGGAGTATAGAAGAAGCTGCAATAATAGACGGGGCCAATGTCTGGCAGGTTTTCTGGAAAATTATTTTCCCGGTTTTAAAACCGATAAATGCAACAGTTGCGATTTTGACTGCCCTAAAAGCCTGGAATGATTTTTTATTACCATTATTATTGATTAGTGATCGTTCCAGTATGACATTACCTTTAGTTCAGCATGTTTTTCAATCACAATTTAGTACCAACTATAGTTTAGCATTTGCTTCCTATATACTTGCACTTCTTCCGATGCTTTTAGTTTATATTATTGCTCAGAAGAAAATAATTAGTGGAGTCATGAGGGGATCAGTGAAAGGATAATTAATAGTTATGGCAAAAGATAAAGTTAATATTTATGATGTAGCAGAGAAAGCCGGTGTTGGGATTGGAACTGTATCCAGAGTTTTAAATAACAGCAGTAAAGTAAAAGATGAAACCAGAGATAAGGTTCTTAAAGTGATGAAAGAATTAAATTACAGACCAAATAAAGTTGCCCAAAATCTGGCCAGCCAGAAAGCAAATGCAGTCGGTGTTATTGTTCCCACATTTATTGATCACTTTTTTGTGGAAGTCTTAAAAGGTATTCAGGATGCTTTAGAAGAGGAAAGAATAGATCTAATTTTATATAAAATAGATAAAGATCAGCAGATGATGGATAAAATACTGGATATTGTTCACAGTAAAAAGGTTGATGGTATTGCAGCAGTTACTATGGATATTTGCGAACATGACTACCAGTCTTTATTGAGTGAGGAGATTCCAATAGTTTTGGCAGATGAGGATAGTACTGATTTTCACTCTATTCATTTAAATGATGTTAAGGGTGCAGAAATGGCTGTTGCTTATTTAATTAAACAGGGACATCAAAATATTTCTTTTGTCAATGGTATTAAAGATAGTCAGCATGGGATCAATCGTTTAAAAGGTGTAAAAAATATATTAGCAAAAAATAATCTTAGTTTAAATCCTGATCTGCTTAAATTTGGGGATTTCCATACAGAAGACGGTTATCAGGCAATGCAGGAAATATTAGAACTACCTGAGCCGGAATGGCCTGCAGCTGTTTTTGCTGCTTCTGATAATCAGGCAATTGGAGTCCTGCAGGCTATGGAAGAAGAAGGCTTAACTGCTCCCGAGGATATAGCGGTAGTTGGTTATGATAATATCGAACTTGCTAAGTATTTAAAGTTAACAACTATCTGGCAGCCGATGTACCAGCTCGGGCACCTATCGATTGAAGTTTTATTAAAAGCAATTAACGGCCAGTTAAATGAGATTTATCATCAAGAGTTAGAGTTAAAATTAATTAAAAGAGAGACCGCTTAAGCAGAAGTATTTAATTTGACTTGATATTTTTAAAAAATTGAAGCAGAGAAAAGGTGTAATTATGAATAAACAAAAAAAGAAATATTTATTAATTGCTTTAATTTATATTGCTTTTATTTCCCTGGGGCTGCCGGATGGACTGCTGGGTGTTGCCTGGCCTGAAATGAGAAGCAGTTTTTCTCTACCCCTTGATGCTCTGGGAATTATCTTAATTGGCTCAACCACAGGTTATTTGCTTTCCAGCTTTTTTAATGGTTTTTTTATCAAAAAGATTGGAGTGGCAGTTCTGCTGGCTCTCAGCTGTCTGGCAACCGGTCTGGCTCTGATAGGTTATACTTTAGCTCCATTCTGGCGGCTTTTGCCTCTGCTGGCTGTTCTTGCCGGTATGGGCGCAGGAGCAATTGATGCTGGCTTAAATACCTATGTTGAAAAACATTTTAACGAAGGGTTAATGCAGTGGCTGCATGCCAGTTTTGGGGTAGGAATTACACTGGGTCCGATTATTATGGCCAATGGTATTAAATATTCTAATAGCTGGCGAACTGGTTATCTGATTGTCGGTACAGCCCAGATAATACTTGCTTTAATCTTT
This sequence comes from Halanaerobium sp., assembly GCA_041694515.1. Taxonomy (GTDB): domain Bacteria; phylum Bacillota; class Halanaerobiia; order Halanaerobiales; family Halanaerobiaceae; genus Halanaerobium. The sequence continues at coordinate 10,863 of JASMSZ010000054.1, read as the reverse complement.
GTTTTAACTCTTTCTCTCTGGAAAGATCCGAAAAATAAAAAGACTGTCGGATCTGATGAAAATAAAGAGAAGATTCAGGAAATGAAGTTGATTCAGACTTTAACCCACTTACCTGCTTTAATGAGTATTCTTTTGTTTTTTATTTATACGGGAATAGAAATGGCAGTTGGCCACTGGAGCTACACTTTATTTACAGAATCCAGAGGAATCAGTACAGCTCTGGCGGGGTTCTGGGTCAGTGCTTACTGGGGTTCTTTTACAGTAGGCAGGATTTTAGCTGGATTTTTAGCCTATAAATTTTTGAGTCGAAAAATTGCTAAATATGCAGCTGCTCTAGGTCTGCTGGGAAGTATCTTAGTTGCTGTCAATTTATCACAGCGGCTGTCACTGCTTGGAGTTGCGATAACCGGAATTGCTATTGCACCGATTTTTCCGGCCCTAATCTCCAGTACTTCCTCTCGGGTTGGTCAGGAACATACAACAAATACAATTGGAATGCAGATTTCAGCTGCAGGATTGGGTGGGGCATTACTTCCCGGTCTGGCAGGAGTGCTGGCCAGGAATATTTCTCTGGAGATAATTCCGATTTTTATAACGATTTTATTTATTTTATTTTTAACTATCAATAATCTGATTAAAAAAGTAACAGATAATGCTGTAGAAAAAGCGGCCTAAATAATTATAAGTGGAGGTTTAAAGATGAATAAAAAATGGTGGAAGGAAGCTGTGGTTTACCAGATTTATCCCCGCAGTTTTAAGGACAGCAATAATGATGGAATTGGAGATTTAAGAGGTATTATTGAAAAAATAGACTATTTAGATCAGCTGGGAGTAGATGCAGTCTGGTTAAATCCGGTCTATAAGTCTCCCAATGATGATAATGGTTATGACATCAGTGACTATCAGGCCATAATGGATGAGTTTGGAACTATGGAAGATTTAGAAGAATTGATGGAACTGCTGCATCAGCGAAATATAAAATTAATTATGGATTTAGTTTTAAACCACAGCTCAGATGAGCATCAGTGGTTTAAAGAATCTCGTAAGAGTAAGGATAATCCTTATCGGGATTATTATATCTGGAGAGACGGCAAAAATGGGGGGCCGCCAAACAACTGGAAGGCATTTTTTGGTGGTTCTGCCTGGAAATATGATCAGAAAACAGATCAATATTATCTCCACCTGTTCTCACCAAAACAGCCGGATTTAAACTGGGAAAATCCAAAACTGCGTCAGGAAATTTATGAGATGATCAACTGGTGGCTGGAAAAAGGTGTAGATGGTTTTAGACTTGATGTGATTAACCTAATTTCTAAAGATCAGCGTTTCCCTGATGGGGAAAAAGAAGGCCTTGCCGGTCATGAATACTTTGCCAATGGTCCCCGTGTTCACGAATTTATCAAAGAAATGGCAGCTAATACTTTCAATAAATATGAGGCAGTGACAGTTGGAGAAACTCCTTTTGTTGATAAGGAGGAAGCAATAAAATTTGTTAAAGAAGAAAGAAAAGAATTTTCGATGGTTATTCCCTTTGAACATCTGGAATTTGACCGCAAAGAAGGCTGGGATAAAATTACAGACTGGGATCTGACAGAACTTAAAGATTTAATGAGTGAGTGGCAGTATAAGCTGCAGGAAAATAACGGCTGGACCAGTCTCTATTTCTGCAATCATGATCAGCCGAGGATTGTTTCCCGTTATGGTGATGATGGTAAATATCGCAAGGAATCAGCCAAGATGCTGGGAACAATGCTTCATACTTTAAGAGGGACACCATTTATTTATCAGGGAGAAGAAATTGGGATGACCAATATCAGTTTTGACTCCTTAACTGATTTTGATGATATTGAAACCAGAGGTTATATCAAAGAATTACAGGAAAAAGATCAGCTGAGTGAAAAGGAAATATTGGAGATCGCCAATTATAGAACCAGAGATAATGCCCGCACACCTATGCACTGGAATGACAGCAAATATGCAGGTTTCTCTAAAACTGAACCCTGGTTAAAGATGAACAGCAATTATTCGGAGATTAATGTAGAAAAAGATCTGAGTTCAGATGATTCGGTATTTAAATATTATCAAAAAATGATTTCTCTGCGTAAAAAATATCCGGTTTTTGCCTATGGTAAATATGATATTTTATTGGAAGCTGATCAAAACATTTATGCCTATCAGCGTCAGGGAGAGCAAAATAATCTGCTTGTGCTTTTAAACTTCAGTGAAAATGATGCTGACTATGATTTAAATGATCAGCTGAAGATTAAGCAGGCAGAATTGATTTTAAATAACTATCAACAAGAAGCGGGTTTTGAGCTGAAGGGCAGTTTAAGGCCCTATGAGGCCAGAGTTTATCTTTATTAAGATTTAAACAAAATTACCGAATTTAGCCAGGAAAGCCTCGCTCATCTTAATTGGCAGGGAGTATGTCAATGGTTAAAGAAATATAGAGAATTAAAGTTTAATCTGCTTGACAAAAAACATAAATATGAATATCATTAATGTAAGAATTGTCACACAACTCCGAGTGCATTTAAGCTAAAACTTTTAAGTAATGCTTGCTGCACCGATAGGGTCTAAAGGGAAACATTTAGGCCTCCCGGAATGGAAAGGAGTGATCAAATGGATTGCATTAGTGTTAATCCGCCTTAAAACTTCCGGTGTCTGCCGGAAGTTTATTTTTTATTGAGCATACTTTTAGCTGATCTATCTAAAATTTAACACAAAACAGAAAATAGAAAGAAGAGCTAAACTATAAATAAGGGGGATTACTATGTCAATTAAAAAGATTATTTTTACAATATTAGTTTTTACACTGATTTTTAGTTCAGCTGCAGCCGCCCAGGAAGTTTTAACAATGGCCACCACCAGTACTGAAAACTCAGGCTTACTGGATGAGCTGCTGCCGCCTTTTGAAGAAAAATTTAATGTGCGGGTTGATGTAGTTGCGGTAGGGACTGGAGCGGCAATTGAACTTGGACGCAATGGTGATGCAGATATTATTTTTGTTCATGCCAGAGAAGCTGAAGATAAGTTTGTTGCTAATGGTTATGGAGTAAATAGAAGAGATGTAATGTATAATGACTTTGTTATTTTAGGACCTCCTGCTGATCCAGCGGGAATTAAAGAAACAGAGACTGCTGCTGAGGCCTTAGAAAAAATTGCTGCAGCAGAGGTAGAATTTGTATCTCGTGGTGATAATTCTGGAACCAATAAAAAAGAATTATCACTCTGGGATAGTGCCGGAATAACTCCTGCGGGCAGCTGGTATTTAGAAAGCGGTCAGGGCATGGGCCCTAGTATTAATATGGCAAATGAACAGCAGGCATATATTTTAGCTGATCGAGGCACATATCTAGCCTATAGTGGTGATATTGAGCTGGAAATAGTTAATAGTGGAGATCCGGCTCTTTTTAATCCTTATGGAATTATTCCCATTAACCCAGCCTATCATACTCATGTAAACTATCAGCTGGCTATGGCATTTGTGGGTTATGTAACTTCTCAGCAGGGTCAGAATTTAATAAATAATTATATAAAATATGATAAGCAGTTATTTTATCCGTAAAAAGGTCTGCAGAGATAAAACTATTCTGGATATTGATAATTTTGTAGTCTTAAAAAATAAATTCAACTTTATAATTGGTGGTAATGGAAGTGGAAAGACAACTCTTTTAAATATTTTAAGTCTGGTTAATCAGGATTACAGAGGACAGTTTTATTATAAGAGTCGGAACATTAATAAAGAAGAGCAGAATTTAAAACTGAGGCGCAAATTTTCTGTAATCTGGCAGGATCCCTATCTTTATCGAGGTAATGTGTATTATAACATTGCTCTGCCCTTAAAACTTCGTGACTGCAGCCCAAAATTAGTAGATAGGAAGGTTAAAGAAATAGCTAAAAAACTTGAAATTGAAAATTTACTGCATCAGTCTGCCCATACTCTTTCGGGTGGAGAAAGACAAAAAGCTTCAATTGCCAGAGCTTTAATTACTGAGCCAGAAGTTTTATTTGTAGATGAAGTGACAACAAACCTTGATGAAGAAAGCATCCATTTTTTTAACTCTCATTTTGCTGATTTAGTAACAGCTGAGATGACAGTTGTCATGGTCAGTCATGACAGAAGACAGATAAAAAATTAGCTGATTACATAACTCTGCTGCACCGGGGAAAAGTGGAAACAAGTAAAGCAGTTAATAATTTTAACTTTCAATTATTTGGTGCAGGAATTGAAGCTCCGATAATAGAATTAGTATAGTAGAGGGGTGAGAAATAGTGAAAAATATTCTATTAAAAAATGCTAAGGTAGTTGATGATAAAGGTCTCAGAAAATCTGACCTTTTAATTGAGAAAGACAAAATAGCCGCAGAAGAAAAACGAGGTTTTTTTAAAGAAGATGAATTACAAGGTGAATTTAAAGTCATAGATCTGGAAGGAAAATATATTTTTCCGGGGATCATTGATGCTCATACTCATTATAATCTTCATTCTCGGGGAACTGTAACTGCAGATGATTTTTATCAGGGAAGTATAGCAGCTGCAGCCGGTGGAGTTACAACAGTAATTGATTATATCGATTTTCCCGAAGATGGAGACTTTAAGCGTTCTGCTGCTGAGCGCAAAAACGAGGCAAGTGGTTCCATAATTGATTATAATTTTCATCAGGTTGTACAGGATTTTAACAAAAAAATTTCCCAAAACTTAGCTGATCTAAAAGATCTAGGACTGGCAAGCATCAAACTTTTTACCACCTACAAAGATGTCGGTTATATGATAGAGCGGGATCAGTGGTCCGAGCTTTTTAAACGGCTCAAAGAAATTGAAATTCTGCCTCAGGTTCATGCAGAAGATGATGCTCTGATTGAGGATTTGAAAGAAGTTTACAGCAAAAGAAGCTTAATAGATCCAGAGTTCCATCCAGCTATTAGACCTGGCATTGCGGAAGCTTTAGCTGTTAAAGATATGGGAAAAGAGGCCCTGAAAGCAGATATGCCGCTCTATATAGTCCATTTATCATCGGCAGAAGGTTTAGAAGCAGTCAGAGAATTAAGATCCAGAAAGGCCCAAATTTATGCGGAAACTACTCCTCATTATTTACTGCTCGATAACTCATATTTAAAGAGAGACGAGGCCCAGCTTTATTTTATGACTCCACCACTGAGAAATAAATATGACAATCAAAAATTGTGGCAGGGACTTAGTACAGGGGAGTTTCAGGTAGTAGCAACTGATCACTGTGCTTTTAATAGAGAACAAAAAATGCAGTCTGATTCCAGCCTGGAAATCCTGCCGGGAATTCCCGGAACCGAAACAATGCTGCCTCTGCTTTATAGTTCAGGAGTTAGAAATAATAGGATAACAATTAGAGAACTGGTAGAGATGCTCTCGGTCAATCCGGCTAAAATATTCGGCCTTTATCCAGAAAAGGGTTCCCTGGAGTTGGGAACCGATGCTGATCTGACCATTTTTGATCCAAATCTAGAAAAAAAATTAACTGCAGAAAATTTACATTCTGCAGCCGGATACAGTCCTTATAATGATTTTACAGTTAAAGGTTATCCGGTTATGACTTTTAGACGAGGAAAGTTAATCTTTGATGATCAGCTGAGAGCAGAAAAAGGAAGTGGTAAATTTATTTTTGCCCACAGTTCAAGTCTTCTGTAGTCTCAGAATGATTAATCCTAATTTGATTAATCTTAACTGATAATTTACAGAGACCTTCATTAATTAATTGTTCTTCCAGTAAAACATCATCTGGCACCTGTAACGGAACTTCTGTAAAATTCCAGATTGCTTTTATTCCGGCCGCTGCCAGGCGGTCGGTTATTTTTTGAGCAGCAGCTCCGGGAACTGTTAAAGCTGCCACATTGATCTTATTATTTTTTATAAATTCTTCCAGATTATTAATACTCCGAATTTCGATATCATTGATTACCAGGCCAATTAATTTGGGGTTTTTATCAAAAATTGAAACCAGTTGATATCCTCGTTCTCTATACCCTTTATTGTAAGCTAATGCCTGGCCCAGATGACCCGCCCCAATGATGATAATTTTTTTCTTATAATTAAATCCCATAATAATATTTAACTGCTGAAATAGACAGAAAATATCATAACCATAACTTTTACGACCAAAAGTACCAAAATAACTTAAGTCTTTACGAATCAAAGAACTGCTGAACCCTGTTAGTTCTGCCAGTTCTTCAGATGAGATATATTCTTTAGTGGAATCCTGCAGTTTTTTTAGATGCTGATAATATACCGGCAGTCGACTGATTATTATATCCGGAATAGAATTTATTTCTTTCCCCATTTTTTTAACCCCCAGTGATATTGTTAAAAAAATAACATACTCTATTTTCATTTTATATTAATTAGCAAATGTTTTCAACTGTTATTAGTATTTTTTTCCTAATCTAAATCAACAAGCAGTATATTTAGAGGCAGGAAATATTTACTTTTTGTCGAAAGATATATAGTAAGACATATATCAGAATTTTCTGGGATAATAAAATTAAATTTCAATAATTGAAACTAAAAGGAGTGTGTGGAATGGAAAAATATAAAATTGATATTTCTAATTTAGATTACAATTTTGATGAAAAAGAACTGGATTTTAAAACAACAGAGGAACTTTCAGCAATTGATGAAGAAATAATCGGTCAAAATAGAGCTGCTGACTCTCTCGATTTTGGAATGAGAGTTGGCAAAAAAGGCTATAATATTTTTATGGCAGGAGAATCAGGAACTGGAAAATCAACTTATGCTGAAAATATGACAGAAGAAAAAGCGGCAGAGATGGAACAGCCAAAAGATATATTATATGTATTTAATTTTTCCGAGCCGGAAAAGCCTCGAGTAATGAAGGTACAGGCCGGAATGGGTAAAGACTTAAAAGATGATATGGAAAAAATCATAGAGGAACTGCAGGAAGAGATTCCCCGGGCATTTGAAGGGGAAGAATATGAGCAGGAAAGAAAAGAGATTTTAAATCAATATCAGCCTAAATCAAATAAGGTAATGCAGGAATTTGAAGAATCTGCCCGGGAAAGAGGTTTTATGCTGCAGAACAGCTCTCAGGGTATGGTACCTGTTCCGATTGATGAAAATGGTGAGCCGATTTCCCGTGAAAATTTTCAGGATATGGATGAAGAAAAAAAGGAAAGGATTCGCAGTGAGAGCCAGGAAATACAGACTGAGATTTCGCAGGTTATGAGGAAGATTCGCTCTATTAAAGAGGAAGCTCAGGCTGAGCTGGCAGCCCTGGAAAAAAAGATAGGGATTTCTGTTGTCCAGCCAATAATCTATCATCTGCAGGATAAGTATGAGGACAGTCAGGAAATAGTTGATTATTTAGAAGAGGTTCAGGAAGACATTGTAGATAATATTGATAAATTCCGGAATGATGATCAGAATGCACAGAATCCATTAATGGCCATGCAGCAGCAGGATGATGGGAACTTCTTCATCCGCTATCAAATAAATCTTTTTGTAAATAACAGTAAAACTGAAGGTGCACCGGTAATTTACGAAAAGAATCCTACTTATTATAATCTTTTTGGTAAGATCGAAGGTAAGAGTCAGTTTGGTACAATTACCACCAATTTTACAATGATTAAGAGTGGTTCCCTGCATAAAGCAGATGGTGGGTTTTTAATAGTTCAGGCTAAAGATCTGCTGACAAATCCATTCTGCTGGGAAACTTTAAAACGAGCCCTGATTAACCAGGAGATTACAGTTGAAAATATAGGGGAACAGTACAGAAGGATACCGATTATTACTCTCAAACCGGAAGAAGTTGAGCTTGATCTGAAGGTAATTATGATTGGTTCACCGTATATTTATTATTTACTCTATAATTTTGATGAAGAGTTTTCCGAGTTATTCAAAATTAAGGCAGATTTTGATACAGAAATGGAAAGAAACAAAAAAAATATAGATAAATTCGCTGATTTTGTCTCCTCAGTAATTAAGAGAGAAGGTTTAAAAGAGTTTAGTGCAGGAGCGGTAGCGGCAATGATTGATTTCAGCTCCCGGCTGACAGAAGATCGCGAAAAACTTTCAACTAAATTTAATGAGATTATAGAAATTTTAATTGAATCAGATGTCTGGTCTGATAGCTTTGATGAAGATGTTGTCAGTGCAAGTTCTGTTAAAAAAGCGATTGATGAAAAAGAAAGACGCTCCAATTTATTAGAAGAGAAAATTCAGGAGCAGATTGATCGTGATCACCTCTTACTTGATGTCAGTGGTGAGGAAATAGGTCAGATTAATGGACTTTCAGTTTATCAGGCAGGTAATTATAGATTTGGCCGCCCGGCACGAATCACAGCCCGCAGTTATTTAGGTAAAGAAGGAGTAATTAATATTGAGCGGGAGGCGAAGATGAGCGGCCGGATTCACAGTAAGGGTGTTATGATTTTAACCGGTTATTTAGGTGGTAAATATGCCCACGATGCTCCCTTAAGTTTAACAGCTTCTATTGCCTTTGAACAGAGTTATGGCGGGGTTGATGGAGATAGTGCTACCTGTGCTGAAGTAGTTGCTTTACTTTCATCACTGGCTGAGATTCCTGTCCGACAGGATATTGCAATTACAGGCTCGATGAATCAAAAAGGTGTTGTTCAGCCGATTGGTGGAGTCAATGAAAAGATAGAAGGATTCTTTAAGGTCTGTCAGGCCAAAGGTCTTACCGGAGAACAGGGTGTGATTATTCCCCGGCGCAACCTGGATAATTTAATGCTGGATCAGGAAGTACTTGACGCAGTAGACGAGGGCAAATTTAACCTTTACAGTATTGAAGAAATTGATCAGGCATTGGAGATTATGTTAAAACAGGAAGCAGAGGAAATTCACTCTGCAGTTAAAGAAAAATTAGAAGAATTTGCCAAACTGGAAGCCGAAAATTATACAGATATTAATGAGAAAGAAGAGGAAGCAGATACAGAAACTGATGAAGATGAAGAATAAATAAGTGAATTATAAGTAGAGGTGAAAAAAATGAAGAAATTAATAAAAAAAGCGAATATAATTCTCGAAAATAAAGTTATAAATAATGGTTCTCTAGTTTTTAATGAAGAAAGTGCAGAAATAGAAAAGGTCGCTTCCTATAAGCTGGAAGCTGAGGCAGAAATGGAGGTAATTGATGCTGAAGGTGGTTATCTGACTCCAGGAATGATTGATACTCACATCCATGGTGGAGGTGGATTTGATACCATGGATGCTTCACCTGAAGCTCTAAATAAAATCAGTGAAATCTTAGCCGAACATGGTGTGACTTCTTTTCTGCCAACTACAATGACCATGGCCGAAGCTGATATTCATGCAGCTTTAGAAAATATCCGTCAGGCTAAAAAAAATGGTGTCAGCGGAGCCCGGGTTTTAGGAACCCATGTGGAAGGCCCATTTATCAGTCCTGAATACATTGGAGCCCAGAATAGTGAAGAACTGGCTGCTCCAGAGCCAGAGCTTTTAAGAGATTATTATGATGTAGTAGAAATTGTAACTCTGGCACCTGAGGTAGAGGGGGCAGTTGAGTTAATTAAAGAGCTGCATCAGAATAATATTACAGCTTCGGCCGGTCATTCAGCAGCGAGTTACGAAGATTTTCAGCAGGCCTATCAGGCGGGGATGAATCATTTTACTCATTTATATAATGCGATGACCGGACTGCACCACAGGCAGCCTGGACTTGTCGGGGCTGCCTTAGATTCCGAAGCTGCAGTTGAGTTGATAGTTGATCTAATTCATCATCATCAGGCTGTTGATCGCTTTACCATTCAGGCTAAAGGTGTTGATAAGGTAATTTTAGTTTCAGATGGGATGGAGGCAGTAGGACTTAAGGAAGGCGAATACGAATTGGGTGGTCAAAAAGTTATAGTTAAGGATGGGGCTGCCAGACTGGAATCAGGAGTACTTGCAGGCAGTGTTTTAACCTTAGATCAGGCAGTTAGAAATTTAATGGAAGTTACTGAATTATCACTGCCAGAAATATTTAAAATGGTGACTTTAAATCCAGCCCGCAAGTTAAATTTAGATCATAAACTTGGCAGGATTAAGCCTGGTTATCAGGCAGATCTGGTTCTTTTTGACCACAGTTTTAGAGTTCAAAAAACATTTATAAGAGGTAGAGAAATCAGTCGAAAAAATAAGAATTAGAGAGTTTTATTGAGCTAATTTAAAATATAAAGAATTATAAAGACAGGACTTTCATTTTAAGTTTTTGACCTTTCCTGACTTTAGTTTTATAATATAAATAGAAAGTGATGAAGACTAAAGTTTAATAAAAATTCGGAGGTGGTTTTATGTTTGATTTAGTACCATTTAGAAACCGCAGTCGCAGAGATGTCACCGAAAGAGATGAGGATCCATTCAATAATCTGGTGTCCGATTTCTTTGGTGATGTGATGGATTTTGCCGGACGCAGTTTTAGAGCTGACATTAAAGAAAGTGATGAGGAATATACCATTGAAGCAGAAATGCCCGGCATGCAGAAAGAAGATATTAATCTTGAAATTAATGATGATTATCTAACGATTTCTGCTGAGCATCAGGAAGAAAAAGAAGAAAAGAACGAAAACTATATCCGTCGTGAGAGAAGACAGGGCAGATATGCCCGTAGTTTCTATCTCGAAAATGTAAACCAGGACGATATTAAGGCAGAATATGAAGATGGAGTCTTAAAAGTTCATCTGCCAAAAGAAGAAAAAACTCCTGTTAAAAAACGGACAATCGATATTGATTAAATTTAATAGTTTTTATTTCCCGACCAACCAGGTCGGGTTATTTTTTTTGGAGGAAAAGCCAGTTAATTGAAGAATTAATAATAGTAGAGTATAATATAGTTATAGTTTAGAAATAAAT